>NZ_JARGEE010000096.1:0-24545 GCF_033794485.1 Streptomyces sp. MB09-02B | reverse complement strand
AATCAATCTTTTTTTTAAAAAGTTTTTTCGCGGGGTACTCCAAGTGTGTATAAAGGAAAGGACTGCGGGTGACCTCGACGCGCTTGACCTTCCACGTGGAGGTCATCGGCAGTTCGTCGAACCGCCACTGCCTCGGCTCCGCCATGGCGGGCAGATCGGCTGTGGCCTCGTGCCAGCGCCGCAGGTCCAGGGGCCGTTCGCCGCGTACGCAGACCACGGGGACGGGTTCGCGGTCGGCGCCGGGGACGATGACGACCTCGCGCAGCTCCTCCAGGCGGGACATCAGCGTGTCCTCGACCTCCAGGTTGCTGTGCACGGAGTCGATCTGGTCGATCTCGCGGTCGATGAGGTAGAGGGCGCCCCAGCGGCTCTGGTAGCCCATGTCGCCCATCTGCCACCAGCCGCCGTCGAGTTGGCGCAGATAGCGCTCCCGGGCGCCGAGGTAGGTGAGGATGCGGCCGCGGGTGCGGGCCTCGATGCGGCCGGCGGTGCCAGGGGCGACCCGTCGTCCGGCGTCGTCGGCCACCCGGACGCGGGTGAAGCCGGGGATGCCGATGCCGACCCGACGGCCGTCGGCGCGGGCGGCGCTCCTGCGGGTGAACCACTGGAAGGCGACCGGGCCCGTCTCGCTCTGCCCGTACAGCTGGATGAGCCAGGGCGAGCGCCGCTGCGAGGCGTCGAGGAGCCGCTGCACGGTCCGGGGGTGGATGGCGTCGAAGGTGGAGCCGTAGGAGCGGACGCGGGACAGCGGGGCGCCGGGCGCGTCGGCCAGCTCCTCCCACAGGACGAAGGTGTTGGGGTGGGTCTCGACGATGCCGGGGCGATGGCGGGCCAGCAGCGGTCCGACGTTCGACGGTTCCGGGTCGATGATCAGGACCAGCGGGCTGCCGAAGTGCAGCAGGACGCCGAGCAGATGGTAGAAGCGCGAGTGCACGAACGACATGTGCAGGGCGGCGGTCTCGCCCCGGGTGGGCCAGCCCATGGCCTTCTGCGGGACGAGCCGGTTCCACATGGTGTTCGGGCAGTGCACGGCCAGCTTGGGCAGGCCGGTGGTGCCCGAGCTGTGGGTGATCAGGGAGGCGTCGCGGGGGTGCAGGCGGACCGCCGCCGGGGTCGGGGCGCCCAGGTACTTCTGCAGCGGTTCGGCGCCCGGGGCGTCGTCGACGGAGAGTGCGCTCCGGACGAGACCGGTGAGGTCGACGTCCTTCAGGGGGCCTTCGAGCTTGGCCCGGTCGGTGATCAGCCAGGGCTTGTGCAGACGTTCGAGAAGCTGTCCGACCACCGGGCCGGCGAGGCCGGGCGAGAGCAGGACGGGCACGGCGCCGATCCGGGAGACCGCGCAGGTCAGCAGGACGATGTCGACGTTGTCGGTCTTGTGGACGACCACCTCCTCGGAGGGGCGTACACCCGCTTCCCAGAGGCGGCCGGAGAGCTCGTCGACGAGGTCGGCGAGGACGGTGTACGAGAGGTCGGTCCCGATGTCGGGGTTGACGTCGAGGGGCCGGTCCAGCGTGACGAAGACGGGGCCGTGGCGTTCGGCGGCCTCGCGGAACATCGAGCCCAGGTAGAAGCCGCGGCCGGCTAGGGCGGGTTGCCGGTCGGTGGGGAGCCGGTCTCGCATGGCAGCGGACCTTTCTGCGGGGATGAGGGTGTCGGCCATGGCTCACCACGCCCCTTGGCGGACGAGGTGGCGGCGGAGCTTGCCGGTCGCGGTGCGGGGCAGCGTGGGCACGAAGCTGACGCTGCGGGGGACCTTGAAGGCGGCGAGCCGGTCGCGGGCCATGCAGATCAGTTCGGCCTCCAGGCCCACCCCGATGGGCGGGACGGGGATGACGAAGGCCCGTAGTCTGCTGGCGCCGCGTTCGTCGGTGACGGCGGCGACGGCGACGTCCCGGACGCCGGGGTGGGTGCGCAGCAGGGCCTCCACCTCCAGCGGGGAGACGGTGATGCCGCCGACCATCTCCATGTCGTCGGCGCGGCCGAGGTGGCGGTAGGTGCCGTCGGGTTCGCGGACGGCCCGGTCCCGGGTGGCCAGCCAGCCGCCGACGAGGGTGCGTTCGGTCTCCTCGGGCCGGTTGAGGTAGCCGGGCGTCACCGTCGGTCCGCGCACCCAGAGTTCGCCCGCCTCGCCCTCCGGCACCGGTTTTCCGGCGCGGTCGCGGAGTTCGACCTCGAAGCCGGGGACGGGGCGGCCGACCGTACCGGGGTGGTTGTGGTCGAAGCTGTTGGCGCAGAAGGCGTGGCCGGCCTCGGTGGAGCCGATCTGTTCGAGGACGGGGGCGCCGAGCAGTTCGGTGACCTGCTTGCCGAGTCCGTCGGGCATGCCCTCGCCGGCCGACACCGCCGCGCGCACCGAGGCGAAGCAGTCCTGGTGGCCGTCGGCCCGGTCGGTGACGAGGGCGGCGTACGCCGAGGGCACCGAGTACAGGAGGGTCACTCGGTGCCGGGCGACGAGTTCGTCGACCGCCGCGGGGGTGGGACGGCGGTCGGCGAGGACTGCGGAGGAGCCGGAGAAGAGCGGGAAGACCAGGGCGTTGCCGAAGCCGTAGGCGAAGTACAGCCGGGAGACGGAGAGGGTGACGTCGTCCGGGGTGATCCGCAGCAGTCGGCGGCCGATGAGGTCGTGGTACGTCTTGGGGTCGCCGTGGACGTGGACGACGCCCTTGGGGTGGCCGGTGGTTCCGGAGGTGTACTGGATGTAGAGGGGCGTGTGGGCGTCGACCGGGTGGGCGTGGGTGGTGGGAGCGGCTGTCGTGCTCAGGGCGGTCAGCTGGTCGGCGCCGAGGCGCGGCGCTGGCTTGGCCGTCTTCACCGTGCGGCTTGTCCGTGGCTGGTCGCGCCCCTGCGGCGGAGCCGCGGATGTCACAGGCCCGCGTGCCTTACGGGGCGCGGGTATGCCGGCCGGGACGAACGTGTCCAGCCCCGGGCCCGTCACCCACAGGACCGCCTTCGTGTCCTCCGCCATGAACTGCAGCTCCGGCGGGGTGAGTTCGGGGTTGACCAGGACCGCGACCGCGCCCAGGCGGGCCAGGGCGAGGAAGGTGGCGACCCAGGTGACGGAGTCCGGGAGGGCGAGCAGGACGCGGTCGCCGGGGCGGACGCCGTGGTCGGTGAGGACGGTGGCGGTGCGGGCGGCGAGGTCGTGGATCTCACCGTGGGACCAGGCCCGGTGGCCCTGGTGGAAGGCCGGCCGGCCGGCCCAGCCGCGCCGCTCGACGACGGCGGCGAGATGGGCCGCCAGGTTGCCGGGGGCGTCCGCGTCGGCCTGCGGCCGGGCGGGCCGGGCCGCCGTCGTGAACGTCGTCGTGATCGTCATCGCGTCGGCTCCTCGGTGACGGCCGGGGCGGAGGCGTGCTCCCGGTGGGCCCGCATCAGTGCCGCCGTCTTCAGCAGCATCTCGTCGTACTCGGCGGCGGGATCGGAGTCGAGGACGATCGCGCCGCCCGCGCCCAGATGCATACGGCCGCCCTGGAACACGGCGGTACGGATGACGATGTTGAGGTCCGCGCCGCCGCTGCACCCGAGGTAGCCGAGGGCTCCCGAGTACACGCCCCGCGCCTCGGTCTCCAGCGCGTCGATGATCTCCAGGGTGCGCAGCTTGGGCGCCCCGGTCATCGAGCCGCCGGGGAAGCAGGCCCGTACGCAGTCCACGGCGTCGGTGCCCTCGCGCAGTCTGCCCTCGACCGTGGAGACGAGCTGGTGCACGGTGGCGTAGGTCTCAGTGGCCATCAGACGGGTGACCTTCACGGAGCCGGTGCGGGAGACACGGCCGAGGTCGTTGCGGAGCAGGTCGACGATCATCAGGTTCTCGGCGCGGGTCTTGGCGTCGGCGGCCAGTTCGTCGCGGAGCCGGTCGTCCTCCTCCGGGCTGTCGCCCCGGGGCGCGGTGCCCTTGATGGGCTTGGCCTCGGCGATGCCGTCGCGGGTGATCCGCAGGAACCGCTCGGGGGACGAGCCCGCGATGTCGAGGTCGCCGAACCTGAGGTAGGAGGCGTACGGGGCGGGGTTGATCCGGCGCAGCACCCGGTAGAAGTCGTACGGGTCGTACGGGGCGGGTAACCGGGCCGCGTTGGTCAGACAGACCTCGTAGCTGGTGCCCGCGTTCAGTTCCGTCTTGCAGGCGTCGATGTCGGCGAGGTAGGTGGCGCGGTCACGGACCAGCCAGGGTTCGGCGGCGCGCGGGTAGGGCGCGGTGGGCGCCCTCAGGGGAACCGTGGCGTCCGAGCCGACGAAGGTCAGCTGGGCCAGCGCGGTGTCGAGCCAGTCGCCGGCCTCGCGGCACGCCGCCGGGGTGTCCTCGGAGAGGCAGACCGCGTAGGTGTGGCCCTCCTGGTGGTCGACGGCGATCAGCCGGTCCGCGAACAGCCAGGCCGCGTCCGGGGTCTCCGCCTTGTGCCGGTTCTCGGAGCCGGTGTCGGCCTTGAGTTCGTAACCGAAGTAGCCGACGTAGCCGCCGGTGAAGTCGAAGGGCAGGCCCGTCGCGTCGACCTTGCGGCCGGCCAACTGCCGCTTGAGGTAGTCGAAGACGCTCGCCCGGACCCGGCGGGTGGGCCGGCCCTCCCGTTCGATCTCGCACAGCCCGCTGTCGACGTCGTAGCGGACGACCTCGGCGAGGGGGCCGCTGCCGTCACCGAAGAACGAGAACCGTGACAGGCCCGGCTCGACGCGGGAGCTGTCCAGCCAGAAGGCGTGCGGCGCGTCGGCGTACATCCGGGTGAAGGCGGCCTCGGCGTCGACTGCGCCGGCGATGCGACGGGTGTGCAGCCGGTAGGCGGGGCCGGAGGCCCGCCGGGGGCGGGGGATGGCGCCCGCGAGCGGGCTCGGCACAGCGGGGTGCGTACCGGGGACGGGGGCGATCGCCGTGTTCCTGGTCCGGGGGCTGCCGTTCCGTTCCGCCGTCAGGTTGCGGAAGTTCATCAGCAGCCGGTGGCCGTGGTCGGTGAGGATCGACTCGGGGTGGAACTGGACTCCCCACAGCGGCCGTTCGCGGTGCCGCAGGCCCATGAGGACGCCGTCCTCGGACCAGGCGGTCGCCTCCAGGGCAGGCGGCAGCGGCTCGCGCACGGACAGCGAGTGGTAGCGGACGACGGTGAAGTTCTGCGGCAGGCCCCGGAACAGGTCGCGGCCGTCGTGCCGGACCGTGGACAGGTGCCCGTGGCGGGGCCACGGGGCGGGCTCGACATCGGCGTGCTCCCCCACCGCGATGCCCTGGTGACCCAGGCAGACGCCCAGGACGGGGATCTCGGCGTCGGCGATCACCCGGGCGGCGATACCGAAGTCACGCGCTCGTGAGGGGTGGCCGGGTCCCGGCGACACCACCACGTTGTCGAATTCCCCCAGCTCCGGAATGTCGTCGGCCGAGGCGTCGTTGAGCACGACCACCGGCTCCTCGCCGTTGACCTCGGCGATCAGCTGGAACAGGTTGTACGTGTACGAGTCGTAATTGTCGATGAGCAGGGTCTTCACCCGCCCACCCCCCTCTTCGTTCTCGGACCTAGGCGGTCCGTCGTTTGTGCCGACCGCGCAATGCCTGCAACGGCGGATACAGCCATTTCTTCAGGAATCTCTGGAGTCTCGGCATGAGAATCCAGGTGACAATGGCTGCCACGGTCAGACACAGCAGAAGTGTACGGAAAAGCGGATTCAGGTCGTTGAGATAGGGAAGTATCGCCTGGTTGAACAAGAACACGGGCGGGAAAACCGCACCGGAATTCACCAACCACAGTTTCCATTTCGGGGGTGGGCCCGGAGGGCCGGCCGGCGTCGGGGCCCGGGCGCTCTGGGAGTCGAACCAGGCCTTGGAGCCCACGATGCTCCGCCGGCCGGTCTCCTGCGCCAGTCCGTCGGCGCGGGCCGACCACTGTGCCCAGACCACGGAATTCTCCCAGGTCCGGGCTGATTCCTCGCTGTCGAAGCGGTAGACGACATGCCACTCACCCTCTCCGTCGACGAGTACGCCGCCCCCCAGAAAACCCGACTGCTGCGCACTCGTACGCAGCGCGGCCCACCCCCAGGTGTGGAAGTCGGCCTCGCGCCCCGGCACCACCTGGTACGCGACGGTGACGGTAACGGGATTCCTGCTCACGGTGTCGAATACGTGAAGACCGTCGGCGCCGTTCAAGCCTCAACGAAGTTTTTCGACGGTGTCCGGATCGCTCCCGTATGACGGCCTTTCAGGCACCTTGACGGGTTCCGTCACGAGGGTACGTCGGAGTAACTTCCGCTAATTCCCGGAAGCGCTTGCCCACTCGGCCGGAATAGGCGCATCATTCGCCGACCACCTCCGGTGAATTACCTGAATGCTGATGAGGGCCGTGCGGTCCGGGTACCCGGCCACGCCTCGCCCGGGTACCGGGGTTGGCCCTCGTGGCTCCCGTCCGGCTGAACGTCGTCTGCTGCACCCTCGCCGAGCGGCCCACCCGGGGACCAGCAACTGGCGTGGCGGCCCTCACCCGGCTGTGCACCCTAGGCCCGCTCCCCGTCGGCCCGCTCCCCGTCCCGCCAGGCTCGCGCCGCCCGGGCGAACGCGGTGTTGACTGCCGGCAGGCCGCCGTCGACGCGCAGGGTGGTGCCGGTGATCCAGGCCGCGTCCCGGGAGGCGAGGAAGGCCACGGCCGCCGCGATGTCGTCCGGCTCGCCGACCCGGCCCAGGGGATAGATCTCGGCGAGGTCGTCCAAGTGGGCCTCGCGGCCCGCCCAGCCGGGGGTGCGGACCGTGCCGGGGGCCACCAGGTTGACGCGGACACCACGGGGCGCGGCGTCGCCGGCCAGGGTACGGGTGAGGGAGCCGAGGCCGGCCTTCGCGGCGCTGTAGGCGTGGTTGCCGAAGTCCTGGAGGCCGTTGACGGAGCCGATGTTGACGATGGCGCCGCGTCCGGAGGCCACCAGGTGCGGCAGGGCGGCGCGGGAGCAGCGGAACGCGCCGGTCAGGGTGAGGTCGAGGTCGCGGGCCCAGGTCTCGTCCGCGGTGTCCTCGAAGAGCGGCGCGTCCGGGGTGCAGCCGAAGGCGTTGTTCACCAGGACGTCGAGCGAGCCGAGGACGGTCACCGCGTGCGCGACGGCCGCCTCGACGGACCCCCGGTCCCCGACGTCGCACCGGTACGCCCCGGCGGCCAGCCCACGCTCCCGCAACCGAGTCACCGTTCGCTCGGCCGACGCCACGTCCACGTCGGTGACGAGTACCTTCGCCCCTTCCTCGGCCAACCGCCGGGCCGTCGCCGCGCCGATCCCGCGCGCCGCGCCCGTGACGAGTGCCCCGTACCCCTCGAAGCGTCCCGTCGCACGCATACGGCAGAACGTACTCCGCGCCCCGGTCGCCGGGACGGATGCGAAGCGATCTTCGTCCCGGCTACGGTCTGATCATGTCGACATTCATCCAGCAACTCCCGGCCCTGCTCGGCGTGGTGATCGGCGCGCTCGGCTCGTACCTGGTGGTGATGCGGGGCGAGCAGGTGCGGTTCCGGCAGGAACGGGCGACCCGTTGGAAGGAGCGACGGCTCACGGTGTACGCCGACTGGGCACGCTCCCTGAAGCAGTCCGTCACCCTGACCTACCGGGTCGCCTCCCATCTCGGCAACGACCCGCATCCCCACCCGCTCTCGCCTGAGGAGGCCGCGCCCCTCATGGCGGAGGCGACGGTCGCCCGGGACCCCTCAGGCGAGGCCCTCCTGCTCCTCGGCAGCCCCGAGGTGGTGGAGAAGGCCCGCGCCTGGGTCGTCACGGTGATGACGATGGAGGAGTTCCTGCGCGCCGGGACCCGCGATCCGCAGGCCTGGCAGGCCCTGCTGGATCGGCAGCGCGCCGGACGGGATGCCTACTACGTCGCCGTGCGGGAGGACCTGGCGCTCCCGCCCGGCCACGCGGCGCGCTGGCAACTGCCGATGCCGCCGCCCCCTCTCGGCGACGGCGGCCGGCCGAACCCCGGTGCAGGTGACCGGCCGGACCCCGGTGACAGCGGTCAGCGGTAGCCGGTCGTGTCCGCCGGCTTGCCCGCGTCCTGGACCTCGACGATGTAGCGCCAGGCGTCCGGCCGGCTGCCGTCGAGGTCGGTGAAGCCGTAGGTCCGGGCGAGGGAACCGCTGGAGTGGGACTGCCCGTTGAAGCGGGCGGCCTCCGGGTCGGCGGCGAGCGCGGCGACGGCCCGGCCGACGAAGCGGGGGGTCTCGGAGATGGCGAAGTGGGGGACGCGTTCGAGGGCGTCCCGCCAGTTCTCCTCGGTGACCCCGTAGTGGTCGAGCATCATCTCCGAGCGCAGCCAGCCGGGAGTGAGGGCCACGGCGGTGGCGCCGCGCGGGCCCAGCTCGTGCCCGAGGGCGAACGCCATGCGCAGGACGGAGGACTTGGCGAGGTCGTAGAAGAAGGTGGCGCGGTAGTTGGCGCCGTTGTACTCGGCCGTGCCGTCGGTCATCTCCACGACCAGGCCGCCGGGGTGGCGCAGCAGCAGCGGCAGGGCGAAGTGGCTGGTGATGGCATGGGTATCGACAGCGAGGCGCAGCAGCCGCAGCCCGTTGTCGAGATCGTGCTCCCAGACCGGACTCTCCCATTCGAAGAGCATCTCGCCGCCCCAGATGTCGTTGACGAGGACGTCCAGTCGGCCCTGCTCCTCGGCGATCCGGTCCACGAGGGAGCGGACCTGTGCCGGTTCGAGATGGTCGGTGGGTACGGCGATGCCGTGACCGCCAGCCTCGGTGACCAGGTCGGCGGTGTCCTCCAGGGTCTCCGGGCGGTCGTACTCGGAGCGCCGCTCGCGTGTGGAGCGCCCTGTCACATAGACCGTCGCTCCGGCCGCCCCCAGTTCGACGGCGATCCCCCGGCCCGCTCCGCGCGTGGCTCCCGCGACCAGTGCGATCTTGCCGTCCAGCGGCTTCGACATGTCCGACCTCCGTTGCGTACGAGTGCCACCTTGGCCGACGCCGGGGGTGTTCCGGCGTCCTCGACACGAGGGTGTCGTGGAAGCCGGACATCTTCTGTCGGGTTTTCCGTGGCCTTCAGGGCGCTCATGGCGGGGCCCGGCTGCCATGCCTTCTCGGCAGCCGGGCCCCGAGCGGTGGTCAGTGACCGCGCGCGATCCACTCCTGGAGGTGCGGGGCCTCCGCTCCGATCGTCGTCGTGTCGCCGTGGCCGGTGCGGACGACCGTGTCGGGCGGGAGGGCGAGGAGGCGGTCGCGGATGGAGTCGATGATCGTCGGGAAGTGGGAGTAGGAACGGCCGGTGGCGCCGGGGCCGCCGGAGAAGAGGGTGTCTCCGGTGAAGACCGTGCCGAGGCCGGGGTCGTGGAGGCAGACGGCGCCCGGGGCGTGGCCGGGGGTGTGCAGCACGGTCAGGTCGGCGCCGGCGGCCTCGATGACCTGGCCGTCGGCCAGCCAGTGGTCCGGCAGCCGGTCGGGGTGGGTCTGCTTCCACAGCGGCAGGTCGTCGGGGTGGAGCCAGATCGGGGCGCCGGTGCGCTCGGCGAGGGCGGGGGCGGCGTCGATGTGGTCGTTGTGGGCGTGGGTGCAGACGATGGCCACGAGCCTGCGCTCGCCCACGGCCTCGGCGATGGCGTCGGCGTCGTGGGCGGCGTCGATGACGACGACCTCGTGGTCGTCGCCGACGAGCCAGACGTTGTTGTCGACGTCCCAGGTGCCGCCGTCGAGGCTGAACTGGCCCGAGGTGACGAGGTGTTCGATGCGGGCGGCCATCAGAGGGTCACCACCGATCGCAGGACGTCGCCGCCGTGCATCCGCTCGAAGGCCTTCTCCACGTCGTCGAGCCCGATGGTCTCCGTGACGAACGCCTCCAGGTCCAGACGGCCCTGGAGGTAGAGGTTGATCAGCATGGGGAAGTCGCGGTCGGGCAGGCAGTCGCCGTACCAGGAGGACTTCAGGGCGCCGCCGCGGCCGAAGACGTCGAGGAGGGGCAGTTCGAGCTTCATCTCCGGGGTGGGGACGCCGACGAGGACGACCGTGCCGGCCAGGTCACGGGCGTAGAAGGCCTGCTTGTACGTCTCCGGGCGGCCGACCGCCTCGATCACGACGTCGGCGCCGAAGCCACCGGTCAGCTCACGGATCGCCTCGACGGGGTCGGTGTCCTTGGAGTTGACCGTGTGGGTGGCGCCGATGCTCTTGGCGGTGGTCAGCTTCCGGTCGTCGATGTCGACGGCGATGATCTTCTCGGCGCCGGCCAGCCGGGAACCGGCGATGGCCGCGTCCCCGACACCGCCGCAGCCGATGACGGCGACGCTGTCCCCGCGCCCCACGTTCCCGGTGTTGATCGCGGCACCGATGCCCGCCATCACCCCGCAGCCCAGCAGTCCGGCGACCGCCGGGGCGGCGGCCGGGTCGACCTTGGTGCACTGCCCGGCGGCGACGAGGGTCTTCTCCGCGAAGGCACCGATACCGAGAGCCGGAGACAGCTCCTGACCGGTCGAGGCGAGGGTCATCTTCTGCTTCGCGTTGTGGGTGGCGAAGCAGTACCAGGGGCGCCCGCGTCGACAGGCCCGGCAACTCCCGCACACGGCACGCCAGTTGAGGATGACGAAATCACCGGGGGCGACGTCCGTGACGCCCTCCCCCACCGACTCCACCACACCGGCGGCCTCGTGGCCGAGCAGGAAGGGGAAGTCGTCGTTGATCCCGCCCTGCTTGTAGTGCAGGTCGGTGTGGCAGACCCCGCACGCCTGCACCTTCACCACGGCCTCCCCCGGTCCCGGGTCGGGCACCACGATCGTCTCGATCCGCACCGGCTCGTTCTTGCCCGGTGCGATCACGCCGCGTACTTCCTGCGCCATGGTGAACCTTTCCGTCGATCCATGAGAGAGCGGTCGCCCGCCCATGGTCACCCTACGGACCGACCAGCGAGTAGGGCCTCCCGAGTGGGCGAAGCCCTGGCCGAAATGGTCGCCCGCGACACCCGTGCGCGCACCGCGCCAGGCGTCGACCACGACTGCACAGATACCCCCTGGGGTATTTCTGCTACGGTGGCCACATACCCCCGGGGGTAATTTTTGAGCGATCGGCGTGAACGAGGAGAGGAGCGCTGCCGTGTACTTCGTCGACACCATCGAGGTGCCGCATCTGGGCAACCGGAGCTACCTGGCGGGCGGCCCGCGCGGTGCCGTGGCGGTTGATCCGCCGCGCGACATCGACCGGGTGATCGGGGCCGCGGCCCGGCGGGGGGTGCGGATCGGGTACGTCGTCGAGACGCACGTCCACAACGACTACGTCTCCGGCGGACTGGAACTCGCCCGGCTGACCGGCGCGGCCTATCTGGTGCCGGCCGGGGCGCGGGTCGCCCACGACCGGGTGCCGGTGCACGACGGCGACACGGTGGAGATCGACGGGGATCTGACGCTGCGCGCGGTCGCCACGCCGGGGCACACTCCGCACCACACCGCGTACGTACTGGAAGAGGCGAGCGGGACCGCGGTGGCCGCGTTCACGGGCGGGTCCCTGCTCATCGGCACGGTCGGGCGTCCGGATCTCGTCGAGCCCCGGCTCACGGGCGAACTGGCCCGCGCCCAGCACGCCTCGGCGCACCGGCTGGCCGAGACGCTGCCGGACGAGACGGTCGTCCTGCCCACGCACGGTTTTGGGAGCTTCTGTTCCGCCGGGCGGTCCGCGGGCGGGGGCACGACCATCGGACGGGAGCGGGTCGGCAACGACGCGCTGGCCAAGGACGCGGACACGTTCATCGCCGAGCTGCTGGCGGGACTCGACGACGTGCCGGCGTACTACGCGCACATGGGGCCCGCCAACGCGCGGGGGCCGGCGCCGGTGGATCTGACGCCACCCGCTCCGGCCGGCGCCGAGGAGATCGCCGGGCGGCTGGCGGCGGGCGAGTGGGTGGTGGATCTGCGTCACCGGGTCGCGTTCGCGGAGGGACATGTCGCGGGGGCGGTGAACTTCGAGGCGGAGGGACAGCTCGCCACGTATCTCGCCTGGCTGCTGCCCTGGGGCAGGCCGGTGACGCTGCTGGCCGAGTCGCCGGAGCAACTCGCCTCGGCGCAGCGAGAGTTGGTGCGCGTCGGCATCGACCGCCCGGCCGCCGCGGCCACCGGTTCCCCCGCCGACTGGCTGCGCGAGGGCGACCGGCCGCGCTCCTTCCCGCGCCGCACCTTCGCCGACCTGGCCGAGGCGCGCGAGGCAAGCGGGACGGGCCAGGCAAGCGGGACGGGCCGAGCGAGCGGGACGGACGGGGCAGGCAGGACGGGCGGGGTGGGCAGGACGGGCGGGGTGGTGATCCTCGACGTCCGGCGCGCCTCCGAACGCGTCGCCGCCGGCCATGTCGAAGGCTCCGTGCACATTCCGGTGCACCGACTGCGCGAACGGCTGTCCGACATCCCCGAGGGCACGGTCTGGGTCCACTGCGCCGGAGGCATGCGCGCCGCCATCGCCGCGTCCCTGCTGGACGCGGCGGGTCGTGACGTCGTGGCCGTCGACGACAGCTTCACGGCGGCGGCAACCGCCGGCCTCCCGATGACGAGGCCGACGCCGCACGCCGACACGCACCACCCGACCGAGGCACCCGCACCACCCGGCGCCCCCTCACCCGAGGACGCCGCTCCGCCCGCCGCCCGCACCGCTTCCGGGGCACGCGACGCCTCGGCCGCCGAGGCACCCGGGGCACCCGGGGCACCCGGGGCACCCGGGGCACCCGCCACCCTGTCGGCCAAGAGGCCCGGGACACACCACACTCCGGCGCCCCTGACCAACGGCGCCCCGGCGGCCGGGACACGTCCCACCCCGGCGGCCGCACCACCCACGACCGACCGCACCCCGCCCGCGCCACCCGGCCCCGGGGTGCCGCCGAGGACCGAAGCGTGGCCCCGGGGCTTCGGGGTGCGCGGTGTCGCTTCGACATGACCGGGCTCGTTCTCGCTCTGGTCGCCGGGGCGGTGGTCGGGCTCTCGCTGGGGGCGCTCGGCGGGGGTGGCAGCGTGCTCGCCGTGCCCGCCTTGGTCTATCTGCTCGGGTTCGCCCCGGCCGCGGCGGCCACCGCGAGCCTGGTGATCGTGTCGGTCACCTCGGCGACGGCGCTGGCCGCGCACCTGCGGGCGGGCACGGTCCGGCTGCGCGGCGGACTGCTCTTCGCGGCGGCCGGCCTGGTGCCCGCGGCGCTCGGCGGGGCGCTCTCGGCGAGTTTGCCGCCCGCCCTGCTGACGGCGGCCTTCGCCCTGACGGCCGCTCTGGCCGCGTACCGGATGCTGCGCCCGTCGGGCACACGACGGAAGGCGTCGACGGTACGTCCGAACCGGGTCGCCCTGTCCGGGGCGGGGCTCGGCGGCGTCACCGGCGTCCTCGGCGTGGGCGGCGGCTTCCTCGCCGTACCGGCCCTGGTGAACGTCGTGGGTCTGCGGATGCGCGACGCGGTCGGCACCAGCCTGCTCGTCATCACCGTGAACTCGTTCGCCGCGCTCGCGGGCCGGACGGGGGCGGCCGAGTCCCTCGACTGGATGGTCGTCGCCCCGTTCGCGGCGTCGGCCGTCCTCGGCGCCTGGGACGGACGGCGGCTGGCCGCAAAGGTCTCCGGGAACACCCTCCGGCGGATCTTCGCCTGGCTGCTGCTCGGCGTGGCCGCGGCCATGCTGGTCGACGCGATCGCGTCGACCGGCTGAGCCCGGCCACACCAGGGGCCACCCCGCACGCGCTCAGGTTCAGGCCAGCGACAGGAACAGCTTCTCCAAGCGCGCCCGCATCTGTTCGTTCGTCTCGCCGTTCCGCTCGTTCTTCTCGGCGTCGGTGAGGCACTGCTGCAGCCCCGTGGCGATGATCGCGAAGCCCGCCCGGTCCAGGGCGCGGGAGGCCGCGGCCAACTGGGTGACGACGTCCTCGCAGTCGCGCCCCTCCTCGATCATCCTGATCACCCCGGAGATCTGCCCCTGGGCCCTCCGCAGCCGGTTCAGCACCGACTTGAGCTCATCACCCTCGAACTGCAGCTCCACGACCACCCACTCCTCTGCATACCCTTGGGGGTATTTTACCGCCCCCCGCAGGAAAGGATCGCAGGCACCATGCCCACCGCTCACACTCCCCGTACCCCTGGCACCGGTCGGCTCGGCGTCGACGAGGTCCGTCGGCGGTTGCCCGAACTGACCGTCATCGATGTCCGAACCCCCGGCGAGTACGCCTCCGGACATGTTCCCGGCGCCCTGAACGTCCCGCTCGACCGGCTGGAGTCGGCCCTGCCCGCCCTCCGGGAGTCCGAGGCCGAGCTGGTGATCGTCTGCCGGTCCGGCGCCCGGTCGGAGAGGGCTTGCGCACTCCTCGCAGGGCACGGCGTCCCGGCGGCCGACCTCACCGGCGGCACGAACGCCTGGGCGGCCGCGGGTCACGAACTGCACCGGCCGACCGGCGGCGCGCGGTCCGGCTGGGCGCTGGAACGCCAGGTCCGCTTCACCGCCGGCACGCTCGTCCTCCTCGGGCTGGGCCTCGGACTGCTGCACCCGGCCTGGTTCTCGCTGTCGGCCGGGATCGCGGGCGGTCTCGTCCTCTCGGCGGTCACCGACACCTGCGGCATGGCGACGGTCCTGAGCAGACTGCCGCACAACCGCCCGCGACCCGCGGACCTCGCCACCACCCTCGCCGCCCTCGCCGCGCGCGGCTCGCACCAAGGCCTGTCGTCGACCTAAGGCCTGTCGTCAGCGCATGAAGTCCCGCACGGCCCGGACGATCTCGTTCTCGTCCAGGCCGTCCGCGTCGCCGAGGGCCAGGAGTCGGTGCGGTACGTGGACGAGGGTCTCGGCGACCTGGCTCGCCGAGGTGCCGCGCAGGCACGGCTCGACGAGGACGACGTCGGCCTGGTCGGCGGCGAGGACGGCGGTGCGCAGACCGATCTCGTCGAAGGGGCGGATGGTGGCGGCGTAGAGGACGGCGAGGTCCAGTCCGGCGGTGGCGCGCAGCACGGGGTCGAGGGCCGCGCCCACGGCGAGCACGACGCCGTCGAGTCCCGGTCGCACGAGACGGAAGCCGCCGGTCGCCTCGTACGGGGAGGCGTTGGAGCGCGCGGAGACGTGGACGTACGCGCGCTCCCCGCAGGCGACGGCGGTGGTGATCGTGCGCCGTACCTCGTCGGGGTGGCCGGGGACGTGCACGGTCCAGCCGGGCGTGGCGGCGTACCGGTTCAGTTCGTCGACGGCTCCGTAGCCGACGAGCACGGCGCCCCTGTCGCGCGGCGTGGGGACGGTCCCGGTGAGCGCCAGCAGCATGTCGGTCCGCATGGGAGGCCCTTCTGTTAACGGATTGTTTCCTGGGACGGAAACATGAGAAACGCATGAGGTATCGCGGTCGATAAACACTTCCGTAGGTCTCTCATATCGCGCCCGGCGGCTCGGAATCCAACCTTCCACCCCCTGCTTTTCAACCTTTAACCAAGTGAGAGGAAGGTGGCCATCTCTTTGCCTTGTCGAGGCGTACTTCTGGTGTTTGCACGGACCCGTCCCTGCGTAACTTGATGTTGATCATCCAACGCGTGCAAGCTCCGGAACCAGGAGGCGGCGCCAGCCATGGCCGACAGCGAAACACCTTCCGAGGCACCACCCTTCGTCCACCTCGTCGCCGGGCCGACCGGCGTCGGGAAGAGCGCGGCGGCCACGGATCTGGCCCGGGTGACCGGCGCCCCCGTCGTCGTCGCGGACCGGTTGCAGTGCTTCACGGACCTGGCCACCACGAGCGCCCGCGCGGGCGCGGCGGCGCCGGGGGTCCAGCGGTACTGGCTGGGCGACCGCACGGTGGCCGACGGCGACCTGTGCGCGACACAGGCGACGGACGCGCTGGTCGCGCTGGTGGAGGAGCTCGGCGCCCGGCATCGGTTCGTGATCGTCGAGGGCGGTTCGATCTCCCTGCTGCGCGAGCTGTCCGCCCGCCGTGCCGACCTCGGCTGGCGGCTGACCGTACGGCTGCTGCCGGTCCCCGAGCGCGCCGAGTACGTCGCGGCGCTCACCCGCCGGGCCCGGGTGATGCTGGCCCCGCCGGCACCCGAGCGGGGGCTGCTCGACGAGCTGGCCGCCCTCTGGCAGGATCCGCGGCACCGGTGGTTCGCCGCTTCCGTCAACGGTTTCGAGGCCGTTCTGGAATGCTGCGCGAAATATTCACTGAATGTGGAGAACCTGCACGAGCGGGATCTGCCCGAGCACGTCCTGGGGCGCATGGCGGACTTGATTGCCGAACGGCACGCCGAGCACGGTTTTCTGCAGCAGCAGGTGTTCTCCGAAATTTTCGGGACTCGGATTTCCGGTAACGCGTTCGACTTCGGGGCATTGGAGCGTGCGGCATGACCGCGGTGTCCGAATTCGTCCCGCCGCCGGACACCGCCGCGCGGCTCGCACGAGCCGCCGACGATTTCGGTCACATCGTCACCTCGCGCCCGCTGAGTGTGCGCACGCCCGGGTCGATCGCCGAGATCCAGGACGTCCTCGCCCACGCCGGCCCGCGCCGGCTGCCCGTCGCGGCACGCGGTGGCGGCTACGCGCTGTACGGGCAGGGGCAGGTCGACGGCGGCTGTGTCGTCGACATGGGCGGGCTGGACGAGGTGCGCTGTCTGCCGGAGGAGCGGGTGCTGGTCGCGGGCGCCGGCGCGCTCTGGAGCGACGTCGTACGCGCCGCCCTCGCCGAGGGGCTGACCCCTCCGGTCCTCCCCGACCACCTCGGCGGCAGCGTCGGCGGCGTGCTCACCACCGGCGGCTTCGGCGGCTCCAGCCACCGGTACGGGCTGGTCGCCGACCAGGTGCGGGAGCTGGACGTCGTCACCGGCGCCGGTCAGGCGGTCACCTGCTCCCGCGACCGGAACCGCGACCTCTTCCACGCCGTCCTCGCCGGTCTCGGCCAGTGCGCGCTGATCGTCCGGGCCACCCTCCGGCTGGTGCCCGCGCCCGCGCTCGTCCGCCGTTACCGCCTGTATCACCAGAACCCGGCCACATACTTCGCCGATCAGCGGCGGCTCGCCCGCGACGACCGCTTCAGCCATGTGTGCGGGCAGGCGCGTCCGGCCCTCGGCGGCAGCTGGGACTACGTGGTCGAGGCAGTCGCCCCGCACACGGACCGGCTCCCGCCGGACGACACCGAGCTGATCGGCGACCTGGCCCACGACCACGACGTCGAGGAGATCGAGGACCTCGCGTACGAGGAGTACCTGCGGCGCCTGGACCGCGACGAGCGCATCCTGCGGGTGACGGGCGAGTGGAGCCGTCCGCATCCGTGGCTGACCCTGCTGCTGCCGGAGGAGACGGCCCCCGCCTTCGTGCCGGAGGTGCTCGCCGACGCGGCCCAGCAAGGGCTGCGCACCTGCGGGACGGTCCAGCTGCGCCCCCTCGACGGCACCGTCCTGCGCGCCCCGCTGCTGCGCAGGCCGCCGGGCGAACGGCTCTGTCTGCTCTCGCTGATGCGCACGGCCCCGCCCCAGGACCCGGACCGCGTCCGGCGGCTGGTGGCGGCCAACCGCGCGGTGTACGAGCGGGCGCGGCGCCTCGGCGGTGTGCTGTACCCGGCCAGCGCGGTGCCGATGACGCCGGAGGACTGGCGGGCCCACTTCGGTCGCGCCTACGACGGGCTCGACCGGGCCAAGGGCCACTACGACCCGTATCGCGTCCTCACCCGGGGGTACGGGCTGTGGCGGTGAACGGGGTGACGGTGTTCTGCGGTGCCTCGCCCGGACACCGCCCGGAGCATCTGCGGTCCGCCGCCGAACTGGGCGCCGCTCTCGCCGGAGCCGGGTTGAGGCTGGTCTACGGCGGCGCCCGCACCGGGCTGATGGGGGCGGTCGCGGACGCGGCCCTGGCTGCCGGGGGTGCGGTGACCGGTGTGGTCCCGCGCCGGATGCTGCCGTACGAGATCGCGCACACCGGGCTCGACGAGCTCGTGGTGGTGGACGGCATCCATGAACGCAAGGCGCGGATGGCCGAGGCGGGTGACGTGTTCGTGGCACTGCCCGGGGGTCTGGGCACGCTGGAGGAGTTGTCCGAGGTGCTGGCGTGGGCGCAGCTGCGCATCCACCGCAAGCCGTGCCTGCTCCTCGATCCGACCGGTTTCTACCGGCCGCTGCTCGACTTCCTCCGGCACGTCGGGGACGAGGGCTTCCTGCACCCCGGCGATCTGGAGCGGCTCGTGGTGTGCGGGTCGGCGCGGGAGGTCGTCGAGCGGCTGACGGCCGCGCCGGCGCGGGTCCCGGCCGCCTCCGCCCCGCCCGAGCTCGGCCGGACCGCGTTCCTGTTCTCGGGCGGTGGTTCGCAGCAGCCGGGCATGGGACGCGAACTCTACGACTCCCGGCCGGTGTTCAAGGCGGCCCTCGACGAGGTCTGCGCGGCCCTGGACCCGTACCTCGACGTACCGTTGCGGGACGTGATGTTCGCCGAACCCGGCACGCGCACGGCCGCGCTGCTCGACCGGATCGCCTTCGCCAACCCCGCGATCTTCGCTCTCCAGGTGGCCCAGTACCGCCTCCTGGAGAGCCTGGGCCTCACGCCGGAGGTGCTGTTCGGGTACTCGGCCGGCCGGATGGCCGCCGCCCATGCCGCCGGGGTCTTCTCGCCGGCCGACGCGTGCCGGGCCGTGGGCACACTGTCCCGGCTCATGGACGCGATCGCGACGCCGGGGGCCATGGCGGCGCTGGAAGTGGACCCCGACGAACTGGCACTGGAGCTGGCGCGGGAACCGGGAGTGGTGGTCGCGGCGGTCAACGGGCCCCGGGCCCTGGTCGTCTCGGGCGACCGGAACGCGGTGACGGCGGTGCACGACGGCTGGGCGGACCGGGGCCGCCGCACCCGGCTGCTGCGGGTGGATCTGGCCGCGCACTCGCACCACCTGGATCCGCTCCTGGACGCGTACCGCGCCACCTTGCGGACCCTGGACCTGCGGGCCCCGCGCATCCCGCTGATCTCGGACGTCACGGCGCGGCCGGTCGGCGCCGAGGCCACCGAACCGGAGTTCTGGGTGCGGG
Source organism: Streptomyces sp. MB09-02B (assembly GCF_033794485.1). Lineage (NCBI taxonomy): Bacteria > Bacillati > Actinomycetota > Actinomycetes > Kitasatosporales > Streptomycetaceae > Streptomyces > Streptomyces sp. MB09-02B. The sequence continues at coordinate 5,636 of NZ_JARGEE010000096.1, read as the reverse complement.
AGTTGCGTGACCCCGTGCGCTTCTCGGACGCGGTCGACCTGATGCGCCGGGACGGCGTGGAGACCTACCTCGAACTGGGGCCGGGCGAGGTCCTGGCGCGCATGATCGACGAGTACCCGCCGGACGACCTGGCCGCCGGGGCACCGCCGGCCGTGCTCACCGTCGCCCGGGACTGGCGGGCGCTGCTGGGCGGTTGAAAGTCGTTCCCGGTGCTCCTCACCCCCCACGTAGGCTGAAGCTCCGCGTCCCGGTCCCCACTCCCCGACCGACCTGCCGAGGAGCCTCGTGAGCACCCCTGAACCCACCGCCGAGCGGCAGCCACCCACCTGGCGGCTGCTGCTCGGCTATGTACGGCCCCACCGTTGGACACTGCTGCTGGGCGCGCTGCTGTCCCTCCTCACCGGGGCCACCGGCCTCGCCCTGCCGCTGGTGGCCCGGGAGCTGATCGACGACCTCTCGCACGACCGCACGATCACCTGGGCGCTGGTCCTGATGTCCGCGCTGGTGGTGGGCAACGCGGCGGTGGGCGCGGTGGGTTCGTACGTCCTGCGGCGCACCGCCGAGTCGGTGGTGCTCGGCGCGCGGCGCGCCCTGTCGTCGTATCTGCTGCGGCTGCGGATCACGGCGGTGGACCGCAGCGAACCGGGCGACCTGATGGCGCGGATCACCTCCGACACCACCCTGCTGCGCGAGGTCACCACCGACACCCTGGTGGGCCTCGGCACCGGCGGGCTCACCCTGGTCGCGACGGTGGTGCTGATGGGTCTGGTGGACCCGGTGCTGCTGGCCGTGACCCTGGGCGTGATCGTGGGCGCGGGCGTGGTGTTCGGCGTGATCGTGCCGCGCATCAACCGGGCGAGCAGGGCCGCGCAGGACGCGGTCGGCGCGATGGGCGCCTCGCTGGAGCGGATCCTCGGCGCGCTGCGCACGGTGAAGGCGTCCGGCGCCGAGCACCGCGAGGAGGAGACGATCCACGCGGCGGCCGAGGAGTCGTGGCGGCAGAGCGTGCGAGCCGCCAAGTGGTCGGCGGCCGCCGGGAACACGGCCGGGCTCGCCATGCAGATCGCCTTCATCACCGTGCTGGCGGTGGGCGGCGCCCGCGTCGCGACCGGCGCGATCGACGTGGGCACGCTGGTGGCGTTCCTGCTGTACGTCTTCTATCTGATGTCGCCGATACAGCAGGTCGTGGGCGCGATCACCCAGTACCAGACGGGTGCCGCCGCGCTCGCCCGCATCCAGGAGGCGCTGCGGCTGCCCGCCGAGCCGGCCTCCGAACCGGCGCCGCTGCCGTCGCCGGACGCGGCGCCCGCCGCGCTCGCCTTCGACGAGGTCCGTTTCCGGTACGCCGACGATCTGCCGTACGTCCACCACGGGGTGACCTTCGAGGTCCCGGCGCGGGGCATGACGGCGTTCGTGGGCCCGTCGGGCGCCGGCAAGACCACGGTCTTCTCGCTGATCGAGCGGTTCTACGACCCCGAGGCGGGCCTCATCACGGTCGACGGCCGCGATGTCGCCGAGTGGGAGCTGTCCCGGCTGCGGTCCGCGATCGGGTACGTCGAACAGGACGCGCCCGTGCTGTCGGGGACCTTGCGGGACAACCTGCTCCTGGGCAACCCGCGGGCCGACGAGGACGATGTCAGCCGGGTGCTGAAGACGACCAGGCTGGACGGTCTGGTCGCCAAGCTCCCGCAGGGGTTGGAGACCCTGGTCGGCCACCGGGGCACCAAGCTCTCCGGCGGTGAGCGCCAGCGGGTCGCCATCGCGCGAGCCCTGCTGCGCCGGCCCCGGCTGCTGCTGCTCGACGAGGCGACGAGCCAGCTGGACGCGGTGAACGAGGCGGCGCTGCGCGACACGGTCGCCGACGTGGCCCGTACGACGACGGTGCTGGTGGTGGCCCACCGGCTGTCCACAGTGACGATGGCCGACCGCATCGTGGTCATGGACGCGGGCCGGGTCCGCGCGGTCGGCACCCACCGTGAACTGGTGGCCGCCGACCCGCTGTACGCGGAGTTGGCGGCGACGCAGTTCCTCGCGACGGCCGGCTGATCCCGGCCGTCGCGGCGGGCCGGTGGGCGGTCAGAAGGGGAAGTGCGACTGCTGTCCGGCGATGGTCACCCAGCGGGTGTTGGAGAACGCCTCGATGCCCCAGCGTCCGCCGAAGCGGCCGTAGCCGGAGGCCTTGACCCCGCCGAAGGGGGCCATCGGCTCGTCCGCCACGGACTGGTCGTTCACGTGCACGATGCCGGTACGGATCCGGCGCGCGACGGCCAGTCCGTGGGTGGCGTTCTCGGTGATGACGCCGCAGCTCAGGCCGTTGGCGGTGTCGTTGGCGACGGCCACGGCGGTGGCGTCGTCGGCGAACGACTGCAGCACGCAGAGCGGGCCGAAGGACTCCTGGTAGTAGAGGTCGGCGTCCTTCGGGACGTCGGTGAGCACGGTCGCGGGGTGCACGGCGCCCTCGGGCTGCCCGCCCCCGGTGAGCACCGTGGCGCCCTTGGCGACGGCGTCCTTGACCAGGGCGGCGATCCGCTGGGCGGCGTCGGCGCTGACCAGCGGGCCGACCACCGTGTGCGGGTGGTTAGGGTCCCCGGCCTGGAGGCCGGCGACCTTGGCGGTGAACTTCTGCGCGAACTCCTCGACCAGCGACTCGTGGACGAGGATGCGGTCGCCGGACATGCAGATCTGCCCGGCGTTCATGAAGACACTGAAGGTGACGGCGTCGACCGCGTAGTCCAGGTCGGCGTCGTCGAGCACGATGACGGAGTTCTTGCCGCCCAACTCCAGTACGGCGGGCTTGAGATGACGGGCCGCGTGCTCGCCGATGATCCGGCCGACACCGGTGGAGCCGGTGAAGTTCACCGCGCGCACCCGCTCGTCGGAGATGAGCGCCTCGGCGATCTCCGCCGCGTCCTCGGGGGCGTTGGTGACGACGTTGAGCACGCCGTCGGGGAGCCCGGCCTCGCGGAACACGTCCGCGACCAGCAGCCCGCAGGCGATCGGCGCGTCCTCGCTGGGCTTGACGACGACGGTGTTCCCGGCGGCCAGCGGCGCCGCCACGGCCCGGACACCGAGGATGACGGGCGCGTTCCACGGGGCGAACGCGGCCACCACGCCCAGGGGTTCGCGCACCGCGAGACCGAGCGCGCCCTCCTTCTGACTGCTGAGGACCTCGCCACGCGGCGCGGTGATCGCGGCCGCCGCCTCGCGCAGGATGTTCGCCGCGAGCGCCACGTTGAAGTACGCCCACGGCCGGGTGCCGCCCGCTTCCCGGGCCATGATGTCGGCGACCTGGTCGCCCCGGCCCTCCAGCAGATCGGCGGCCTTGAAGAAGATCGCCCGCCGGGCGAAGGGGGTGAGCGCGGCCCACTCCTCGAAGGCGGCGTCGGCGGCGTCCACGGCCCGTCGGACGTCCTCCGGCCCGGCCGCCGCGACCGTCGCGTACACCTCCCCCGTGTACGGGTCGAGGTCCTCGGCGGTGCGGCCGGACGTGGCGGGCACGTCCTTGCCGCCGATCAGAAGGTCACGGGTGATGGCCATGATGCGGCTTCCTCGGGGGTACGTATCGACGACGGTACGTGATCGAGCATGATCGGTCACGAGCGTTCGTAGTGCGAAATTCAATTACGTTACTGTTCCGTGATGCTCTGCCCGGCCGCCGGGCATGTCAAGAGCCCCACCACGAGGTCCGCGGCGGGGCTCCCGCTCTCTGTACGACCGGCTTCGCTACTCGATGGCGCCCAGCAGGCCGTAGGCGGGCGCGGCCATGTCCGTGACCTGGTGCAGTTCGTTCAGCCGGTTCAGCTCGTGCACCTGGTCGAGGCTCTTGAGCTGCTGCGAGGGGCGGGGCAGGGCGGCCCGGTGCTCCTCGGGGAGGTCGCTGACGGCGAGCGAGTCCAGCGTGGTCATGGGGTTGAGCGGGGTCGCCTCCGCGACGGCGTCCGCGTTCGCCATCGGTGCGGCCAGGCCCGTGACACCGACGGCGAGACCCACGGCGGCGACGATACGTCGAGTTGAGATCATGCCCTCAGCAACGCTCCCCGGCCCCCGACGGTCACGGCCGCTCACCCGTGAGGCGCAGGCCGGACGTGGGCCGCGCACCCCCCGCGCGGCGTCTGCCCGCGCTTCCCGCTTGCCGAGTCCGGCCCTTCCCGCTTGCCGTGTCCCACCCGGCGGAGGAGCCTCGGAGAAGAGGCCGTCCGCGGCCCGTTCACCGATGCCGGGCCACGGCCTTCGAAGGAGGTCACCCATGGGCACCTCGACCAGCCCCGCCTTCGACGTCGAAGCGCTGCGCAGAGGCACGGAGGAAGCGAACGCGGCGACGCTGACGTCGCTCTACGCGGACGACGCCGAGCTGCGCGTCGTGGACCGCAACACCCAGCCCAGCCACCCCAAGGTCCTGCACGGCCGGTCCGAGATCGGCGCGATGTTCGACGACGTCTGCAGCCGGGAGATGACCCACCGGGTCGAGCAGTGCCTGGTCCAGGGCGACCAGGTCGCGTTCACCGAGTCCTGCGAGTACCCCGACGGGGTACGGGTCCTGGCGAGTTCGATGATCTCCCTGAAGGACGGAAAGATCGTCGACCACACGATGCTCCAGGCCTGGGACGAGTAGCCGACCGCCGGGCCGGGACACCGGGCCGGGCAGCGGGCAGCGGGCAGCCGGGGCGAGCGGATCGGCCCGCCGTCGAACGCGCCGGGCTCGGGGGCTCTTTCGGGTCATCCCGGTGCGCTCCCCCTGACTCGGCGTGGTCGCGGCGCCATACTGGCGGGCGTGCGTGTAGCGATCATGACGGCGGGTTCCCGGGGTGACGTGGCGCCCTACACCGGGCTCGGACACGGGCTGGTGCGGGCGGGGCACGAGGTCACGCTGGTGACCCACGCCCGGTTCGAACCGCTCGTGGCGGGCTCGGGGGTGGCCTTCCACGCACTGCCCGTGGATCCGCGGGCGGAGCTGGAGTCGGAGCGCGGGCAGGGGCTGCACCGCAGTTCCACCGGCGCCGGGAAGCTGTACCGGGCGGTGGAGATGGCCCGAAGTCTGGTGGGGCGGATGTCCGGCGATCTGGTGGCCGCCGCCCGCGCCGGTGACGCCCTGCTGCTGGCGGGCACCCTGGCGCCCCTCGGCCACACCATCGCCCAGGGGCTCTCGATCCCGAGTCTGGGCGTGAACCTCCAACCCCTGGCGCCCACACGGGAGTTCGCACCCCCGATGACCGGGGTGCGCTCCTGGGGCCCGGTCGGCAACCGGGCGGCGGGGCACGCGGTGAACACGGCCGTCGAGTGGATCTTCAAGGAGGAGGTGCGCAGGCTGCGCGCCGAGTACAGGCTCGCGCCCACCGGCCGGGTGGCCGCGCGGCGTGCCCGGGAGCGGCTGGGCCGGCCGGTGTTCCACGGCTTCAGCCCCCGGGTGGTGCCACGGCCCGGGGACTGGCGGGCCGGGCTGGACGTCACCGGCTACTGGTGGCCGTTCGACCGCGAGGACCGGCTGCCCGCCCCGCTGCTGGACTTCCTCGACGCCGGTCCGCCCCCGGTCTTCGTGGGCCTCGGCAGTGCCACCGTGCCCGATCCCGAGCGGATGAGCGGCGAGGTCGTACGGGCCCTGCGGGCGGCCGGGCTGCGCGGGGTGATCCAGCGGGGGT
>NZ_JARGEE010000969.1:0-720 GCF_033794485.1 Streptomyces sp. MB09-02B | reverse complement strand
GTCTGGGGGCGCAGCCCTCAGGGATGGGACGGGTAGGGGCGGCGGGGGCGAGAATCCCGGCGGAACCCGAACCCGCCCGTCAGTCCTTCTCCAGCACGAAGGACGCCCGAGCCGTCGCCAGTCCCGGTGCTTTCGCCTCGACGAGGTACGTCCCGGCGGTGGCCGAACCGGGCGACGGCGTCGCGCAGTTGGGGGCGCTGGGGTCACGGTTCCATTCGACGGTGTAGGTGACCCGGTCACCGGCCGGAACCTTGAACAGCAGGCTGCCCGCCGTCTCATGGCAGTCGTCGGACGCCCAGAACGCGTTGTCGGCGTCGGCCGGGGTGATCGTCACCACCGTGTTGTCCGGCCCGAGATCGAGCTTGCAGTCCCCGCCGGAGGAGTTGCGGGCGATGAGTTCGAACGTGGGGTTCACCCCGGGTTCGTAGGCGTTACGCACACTGCGCACGGTCAACTTGACTGCTGCTGCACTGCAGTTGGGCAGACTGGACCCCGCCGGGACCTGCTCGCCGGCGCTGCTCCCGTTCTTGCCGCCGTCGTCGGACGTACCCCCACCCGCGGCACCGGACCCGGCACTCGTGTCCCCGCCACCCGACCCGCAGCCCTGTCTCTTATCAACATCTCCGAGCCCCAGCGAACGGAAGAAATCTCTTATGGCGTCATCTGCATTAGAAAAAAACATCCTATATACGCCAAAGCACAATATGAAATAGATGAATA
>NZ_JARGEE010000968.1:0-720 GCF_033794485.1 Streptomyces sp. MB09-02B | reverse complement strand
GTGCCCCCGGCACCCCCGGGGGCACCGGCCCCGCCCGGTCCAGCAACCCCGTGCGGGCCGCGAGCGCCGCCGCCTCCAGGCGGGAGCCGACGCCGAGCTTCATCAGGACCCGTTGGACGTGCGTGCGGGCCGTCGACGGGGCGATGCCCATGCCCGCCGCGATGAGGCGGGTGTCCTCGCCGTCGGCGACGCGGACCAGGACCTCGACCTCGCGCGGAGTCAGCATCTGGAGCAGGCGTTGGCCCTCGTCGTCCGGCTGGGCCGCCGGGTTGAGGAGTTCGCCGAAGGCGCTCTGGAGGAGCTGGGGCGCCACCGCCGCCTCACCCGCCCGGGCCTTCATGATGGCGCGCTCGACGCCCTCGATGCGTTCGTCGTGGCGGACATAGCCGGACGCCCCGGCGGCGAACGCCGCCGCGATACCGCGCGGGTTGGGCACCGGTCCGAGGACCAGCACCGCCACCTGCGGGCGTTCGCGCTTGATCTTCACCACCGGGTCGAAGATCCCCGGCTCGGCGGGTGTCGCCGTGCCGAGCAGGCACACCTCCGGTGACCTGGTGATCACCAGCTCCGCCGCGCCCGCTGCGGGCGCCGCCGCCGCCAGCACCCGGTGTCCCCGCAGCTTCAAGGCCGAGGCCAACGCCTCGGCCAGCAGTCGGTGGTCGTCGACCACCATGAGCCGCACTCCCATCGAGCCACCCCACCCCCCAGTCCCCCCGATCC
>NZ_JARGEE010000967.1:0-727 GCF_033794485.1 Streptomyces sp. MB09-02B | reverse complement strand
GGGTGGGTGCCGGGGACAGTCGGCGGAGCACCACCGCGAGCCGGGAGCCGCTGGTGCCCAGGCCGTGGACCAGGTTCTGCAGGGCGGGGAGGAGGGACTGGGTGACGTAGGCGAGGGCACCGATCAGGGCACCCGCCGTGACCCCCTGGTCCAGGAGCCATGGGGTGGTGAGCAGGAGCAGCAGGACGGGCAAGTGGCCGCCGATCGCGAGGGAGGCGACCCGTACGACGCCCCAGCGGGCCAGAGAGCGCGCGGCCCGCAGCTCGGCGTCGACGCACCGGCCGGTGTCGGCGGCGACCGTGTCCTCCGCGCCGGCCGCCGTGGTGTCCCGCAACCCCGGGCAGACGGCACCGAGCCGCTCGGCGAGGGCCTCGTCGGCGACGAGGAAGCGTTCCTGGCGGCGTGCCAGGGGCCTGAGCGTCACCAGGAAGAGGACGACGCCGGCGACCAGCGGGGGACCGACGACGAGCAGCAGGGGCGGTGCCAGCGAGAAGAGCCCGACGAGCGCCCCGGCGGAGGTGAACAGGAACGAACGGGACACCATCACGAGTCCGGCGAAGGTGTCCCGGGCGATCTCCACCTGCTGGGTCAGCCCGGACAGGGCCCTGCCGTCCGCCTCCCGGACCCCCCGGCCGACCACCGCGCGCACCAGCCGGTCCCGCAACGGCTCCACGAGCCCCGCCACGCACGCGTACACCCGCCAGGTCCCCAGCGCGCCCAGCACCAC
>NZ_JARGEE010000966.1:0-730 GCF_033794485.1 Streptomyces sp. MB09-02B | reverse complement strand
CGCCCGCCCCGCCCCCGCACGGGTACGGCGACGGACCGCAGCCCTTCCTCCAACTCCCCGTCGACAAGGGCGTACCCGGCGTCGCGGGCCCGCTCCAGGACCGTCAGCAGCTCCCGCCGGTCCGTGACTGTGTACGGGGTCAGCGGGGCGGGGCGCTCCGGCAGGGGGACCTCGGGCAGCAGATCGGCGAGCATCACCCGACCCAGGGACGTCGCGTACGCCGGCAGCCGCGTCCCGAGGGTGATGTTGACGCTCATGATGCGGCTGGTGGCGACCCGCGCCGTGTACTGCACCTCCTCCCCGCCCCCGGTGAGGACCGCGAGGGACGCCGAGTCGTGGACGCGCGCGGAGAGCTCGGCCAGGTGCGGCGCGGCGATCCCGGAGAGGGGCAGCATCGACAGGGGCGGGAAGCCCAGGCCCAGTACCCGGGGTGTCAGGCGGAAGACCCGGTCGTACGACTCGACGTACCCGAGGTGTTCGAGGGTGATCAGCGCCCGTCGGGCCGTCGCCCGGGCGAGCCCGGTGGCCTGCGCGACCTCGGTGAGGGTGAGCGCGGCCCGGCCCTCGCCGAACGAGGTGATCACGGTCAGCCCCCGGGCGAGCGACTCGACGAACTCCCGGCCCAGTTCCTGCTTGGACGCCCCGGTCCAGTCGGCGAGCCCGGAGGCGGTCCCTTATCAACATCTTACGCTCGCCAAGAAAACACTGAGGAAAAACTCCGGGGACGCCG
>NZ_JARGEE010000965.1:0-732 GCF_033794485.1 Streptomyces sp. MB09-02B | reverse complement strand
GCTCAGCTTCACAGGCCCCTGAGCCGTCCGGTCCCCACGAATCTCGAAGTCCATTGCCACCCCTGAACTGGGGTGTTGCAACGACCACTAGAACTGAAGGCCGAGGGGCGGGCCTTCGGTATGCGCGGGGACACCGGCCGCTTGGTGCCCCCGCACCCCCGTCCGTCCCCCGCGCTACGCGGTCTTCTCCTTGACCTCGTAGCGCGGGGGAGGTCTCCAGCTCGCTCTCGCCCATCGAGCGGGCGCGTTCGCCGTAGTAGGTGGCGATCAGCTCACCGGGGCCGTAGGCGGGGTGTCCGGCACGTGCCCGGTTCAGCCGGACGAGGATGTTCCACTCGTCGTGGCAGCCGAGGCTGTACGAGCCGCCCGCGCGCACGGTGTAGAAGCGCACGAACTCCTTGCGCCGGGCCTCCCACACCGCCGCGTCGTCCGGGTCGGTGAGATCGAGGGGGCGCCTGCCGCCCGCGGGGTCGTTCACGACGGTCCCGAAGTCGGTCCAGAAGTCCGGGTCGACGGCGTACTTGCGGGCGAAGTACGCCTCCACGGCGGCCACCAGCGCGCCACCGCCGCCCGAGTCCGCGCGGAAGAAACCGTGCACGTCGTCGGGGCCGAGGAAATAGAACGCGTCGATGAGGCCGCCGAGCTGCAGCTTCCGGAGCGAGGGCCGACCGGACGGGCCGGGCGGCCCCTGTTTCTTATACACATCTCCAAGCCCCCGAGACAGGCAGAAAA
>NZ_JARGEE010000964.1:0-741 GCF_033794485.1 Streptomyces sp. MB09-02B | reverse complement strand
CAGGGGGAGGACGATCAGGGCGACGGTCGCGCAGGCCGCCGCGGCACCGGCCGCCGCCCGGACCAGCCGACGGCGGGCGGCCGTGCGGCGGATGGTCTCGTAACGGCCGGGCGGTGGGCCGAGGCGGTCGGCGGGGGGACGCAGCAGGACGGTGAGCGGGTCGTCCGGCTCGAAGTCCGGGCCCTCGTCAGGGCGTGTGATCAAGGCTTCTCCTCAGGTGGGCGCGGAGCAGTTCGCGGGCCGCGTGGAGGTCGGCCTTGACGGTTCCTTCCTTGCGTCCGGTCAGCACGGACACCTCCCGGATCGGCATGTCAGCGTAGTAGTGCAGCAGGATCGGCACGCGCAGCCGTTCCGGCAGCGACTGCACGAGCAGCCGCACCGAGGGATCGGACTGTTCGGCGTCGTCGTACCGCGGGCGCACCGCGGCCTCGGCGGTGGCCCGGTGCATCGCCCTGCGTTCACGTTCGAGCTTGCGCCAGTGGTCCCGTACGAGGTTGGCGGCGGTGACGTAGAGGAAGCCGTGCGGCTCCGCCACGGTCGTCCAGCGGGCCCAGAGCCGGGTGAACGCCTCCGACGCGATCTCGTGGGCCGTCTCGTCGTCGTCGACCAGCCGACGGCACCAGCCGGCGAGGCGTGGGTAGAGGGCGGCGAACAACTCGGACGCGGCCTTCTCACGGGACCGTTTCAACGCTCTCCATGGTCGTGATGGTGCGACAAGAGGAAGGGAGGAGGGGGTGGGTG
>NZ_JARGEE010000963.1:0-744 GCF_033794485.1 Streptomyces sp. MB09-02B | reverse complement strand
GGGGCGCAGCCCCCAGGGACAGGATGGGACGGGTAGGGGCGGCGGGGGCGGAAAAATCCCGCGATACCCACATCTCATCTGGCTGAATCCCCCCGCCATTGCCAGATATCGCTCATCCTCCCGGGGCTTACTTCTTCCCCAAGTTGACGTAAAGTTCGAACCGGAGCCACAAGATCCATGGCAGTTCCGCCCAGCCGGACACGTGTGATCAGGTGCGTTCGAGCAGAGGGCCGCGTGCACATCCCCGCAGGCCCCACCCGACGCATGCCCGGCACGTGCCCCCCACACCCATTCCAGACCGGAACCACGCTTGTTTCCCGCCATTTCAACCCCCGAAACACGCATTCCAATGTGACTTACGCGACGAAGAGTGGGCTCGACCTGACCTTCCCGGCCACGGGGGCGTAGCCTTTATTCCCGCTGTCCATCACCTTGTGAAGCGGAAGAGGGCGGTTGCCGCCGTGTCGCCACAGTCCCCCAGTAACTCGAGCATCTCGACCGACGCAGACCAAGCGGGTAAGAACCCCGCCGCGGCCTTCGGTCCGAACGAGTGGCTCGTCGACGAGATCTATCAGCAGTACCTCCAGGACCCGAATTCGGTAGACCGAGCCTGGTGGGACTTCTTCGCCGACTACAAGCCAGGCGCAGCTGCCGCCTCGGCTCCGGCGAGCTCTGCGGCCACGGGGGCCGCAGCGACCACCACACCCGCGGCCCCCGCCGCGCCGGCCCAGACCGCTCCGGCGG
>NZ_JARGEE010000962.1:0-762 GCF_033794485.1 Streptomyces sp. MB09-02B | reverse complement strand
CGGCAGCGTCCAGTCGGCCTGGAACAGCTGGCCGTACGCCTGGGCGAGGGTCGGCGGCAGCGTCAGGAAGCCGATCGCGACGAACCAGTGGGCGAAGCCGACGATCCCCCACCGGTTCATCCGGGTGTGGCCGAGGAACTCCTTGACCAGGGTGATCGTGCGCGCCTTCGGGTCGTCCGTGCGGCTGCCCGCCGGCACCGGCTGACCGAGCTTCACGAACCGGTAGATCTGCGCCACGGCTCGGGCGATCAGCGCAACGCCGACCACGGTCAGGACCAGCGACACGATGATCGCGGCGAGTTGCATTTCGGGGCTCCTCGGGCCTGCGAGGGTGATTACTAAGCAGTAACTTATGCAGTCCGTCTGAGACTACCCAGTTCTTCAGCCGCACTGTAGCCAGGGGGGCGGTGATCTGCGTCGCTGAGGGTTGCCTGAGTGCCGGCCTGTCGCGTTCCGGGGTGATGGTGCTGTTTCAAAACGATCGTGTTATTCGTAAGAAATTGTGACACTCCCCCCTACCGTGGATCCGTGCTGTACGGAATCCTCGCCGCCGCCTCCGCCCTGTTGCTGACCGCCGTGCTCTCGGCGGCCGTCCGCGTGCCCGCGCTGCGGCTGGGGATCGTGGAGCGTCGGCGCGGGCGGCGGGTGCCGTTGCTCGGGGGCGTCGCGGTGATGGGCGGGGTGGGGGCCGGGGGGTGGGTGGGGGGGGGGAGGGGGGTCGGCCCCCCATAAAAAACTCCTCCGCCCCAAAAAAAAAGGAAA
>NZ_JARGEE010000961.1:0-767 GCF_033794485.1 Streptomyces sp. MB09-02B | reverse complement strand
ACAGGGGCGGGGCGACGGGTGGGCCGACCGGTCCCGATCACGTGGGCACGGCCTTCGCCTGGGGGCATCCGGCCGTCGAGAGCCTGTTCGCGACGGCCGCGGACGGAACACTGCGGCTGGTCCGGCTCGGCCCCGACGGGGACACCGTGGATCCCGAAACCGCCCTCCCTCTCATCGAGTTGACCGCGTTCGGGCACGGCAGCGGGTGGTCCGGGCCGCGCTTCACGGGGACGGCGTTCGGGGCGAGGCTCGTCTACCGGGGGCACCGCGGTGAGGTGGGCGTGCGTGCCGGCGACGGTGGCGGTGGCGGTGCCCGCGAGGGTGGCGGTCACGGTGGCGGCGACTGGGAGCGGTTGACCGTCGAACTGCACGATCCTGCGACCGGGTTGACCGCGTTCGTCGAGCTGTCCTCCCCCGCCGGGGTCGCCGTTCTCCGCTCCCGGGTGCGGCTGTACAACGACGGCGACGAGCCCCTTGTCGTGCAGTCCGTCAGCAGCCTTCTCCTCGGCGGGCTGCCCTCCCCCGATGTGCTCGACGTGCACCGGGCGCGCAACGACTGGCTCGCGGAGTGCCGTTGGTACGCCGAGCCGCTGCGGGCGACGGTCGCCGACATCAGCGTCGACGCCCATCAGCACGACAGCCGGGCGGCGCTCGTCCTCACCGGGCGCGGGAGTTGGCCCAGCGACGGGCATCTGGCGATGGGGGCGCTCACGGAACGGGGTGGAGCGGCAGCCGGGGGCAGGGGCGAGGCCGAGGCCGGAGAGAGG
>NZ_JARGEE010000960.1:0-768 GCF_033794485.1 Streptomyces sp. MB09-02B | reverse complement strand
AGCGCACGGTCCCCACCCGGGGCGCCCAGAAGGCCTCGTACGACAGGGAACTGGTGCACTCGATACTCGACGAGGGGTACGTCTGCCATCTCGGCTTCGTCCGGGACGGCGCCCCGGTGGTGCTGCCGACGCTGTACGCCCGGGTGGGCGAGACGCTCTATGTGCACGGTTCGACGGGCTCGCGCCCGCTGCGGATGACGGGCCAGGCCGACCCGGGCCTCCCGGTGTGCCTGACGGTCACCCACGTGGACGCGCTGATCCTGGCCCGCTCCGCCTTCCACCACTCGATCAACTACCGCTCGGTGGTGGTGCACGGCACCGCGCACCAGGTGACCGACCCGGAGGAGCGCCGCATCGCCCTGGACGCCCTGGTCGACCATGTCGTACCGGGCCGCTCGCGGGACTCCCGGCCCGCCGACGGCAAGGAGTTCGCGGCCACGGCCGTGATCCGCCTCGACCTGGACGAGGTCTCGGCCAAGACCCGCACCGGCGGCGTCAACGACGAGCCCGAAGACCTCACGCTCCCCCACTGGGCCGGCGTCGTCCCGCTCCGCAAGGGCTACGAAACCCCGATCCCGGACCCCGACCTGGCCCCGGGCACGGAACTCCCGGACTACCTCAAGACCCTGTAGCCGACGACCACCCCGCGCTCCATGGGGGCGCGGGGAACTACGCGATCAGCCACACTCGACTCGCGGTCCGCAGCCGACAAACGCCCCCCAGCCCGCACCCGGCACCCGGCACCCGGCACCCCGCCGACCACAACAC
>NZ_JARGEE010000095.1:0-24618 GCF_033794485.1 Streptomyces sp. MB09-02B | reverse complement strand
CCCAGTGGTTTTTTAAAACTACCACGAGCTCACTCCTCGTACCCTGTCCCCGTGCCGCCGTCGTCCTCCCGTCTGCATCGCGTCGCCGTCCTGGTCCTCGGGGGTGCGAAACCGCTCGACGTCGGCATTCCGGCGCAGGTGTTCACGACCCGCGCGAGCATGCCGTACGAGGTGCGCGTCTGCGGGGCGACTCCCGGACTCGTGACCGGCGGCGACGGCCTGTCGTACTACGTCGCCCACGGCCTCGACGCGGTCGCGTGGGCCGACATCGTCTTCATCCCCGGGTACCGGTTCCCGGACCGTGACGAGCCGCCGAGGGCCGTCGTCGACGCGCTGATCGAAGCCCACACCCGGGGCACGCGGCTCGCCGCCATCTCGACGGGCGCCTTCGCGCTCGCCGCCACGGGCCTGCTCGACGGCAGACGCGCCACGACGCACTGGCACTACGCACGGGCGCTCGCGGCGAAGCACCCGCTCGTCCGGGTCGACGAGAACGTGCTGTTCGTCGACGAGGGCAGCGTGCTGACGTCGGCGGGCGCCGCCTCGGGCATCGACCTGTGCCTGCACATCCTGCGCGGCGACCTCGGCGTGGCCGCGTCGAACCACGCGGCCCGGCGCCTGGTCGCGGCTCCGTACCGCAGCGGCGGCCAAGCACAGTACGTGCCGCGCAGCGTGCCCGAGCCGCTCGGCGAACGGTTCGCCGCCACCCGGGAATGGGCGCTGCACCGACTCGGTGAGCCGCTCACCCTCGAGGTTCTCGCCGGGCACGCGGCGGTCTCGCCGCGTACGTTCTCGCGGCGCTTCGTCGAGGACACGGGATACACGCCGATGCAGTGGGTCATGCGCGCCCGCATCGACGTGGCCCGTGAGCTGCTGGAGCGTTCGCAGCGCGGCGTCGAGCAGATCGCCGCCGACGTGGGTCTGGGCACCGGCGCGAATCTGAGGACGCACTTCCAGCGCATCCTCGGCACCACGCCGAGCGAGTACCGGCGCACCTTCACCCAGGGCGAGTAGCCCGCCGGGCGCGCAACCTGCCGCGCCGCGCCACGTCGTGCCACGCCACGCACGCCACGTGGCGCGATCCTTTTGAACCGTGGCGATCACGCCGCTGTCCCGGCCGGGTGCCGCACGCGACGCTGGTGGCGAATCGAAGGGACAGGACACCACTCATGACTCGCATCGCGATCAACGGATTCGGCCGCATCGGACGCAACGTGCTGCGCGCACTGCTCGAACGCGACAGCGACCTCGGCGGCGACCTCGGCGGCGGCCTCGACATCGTCGCCGTCAACGACCTCACCGAGCCCGCGACCCTCGCCCGGCTGCTCGCCTACGACAGCACGGCCGGCCGTCTCGGGCGTCCGGTGACCGTAGACGGGAACACCCTCGTCGTCGACGGCCGTCGGATCACGGTGCTGGCCGAGCGCGAGCCCGCGCACCTGCCGTGGGCCGAACTCGGCGTCGACATCGTCCTGGAAGCCACCGGCCGCTTCACCTCGGCGAAGGCCGCCAGGGCCCACCTCGACGCGGGCGCGAAGAAGGTGCTCGTCAGCGCACCCTCCGACGGCGCCGACGTCACGCTCGCGTTCGGAGTCAACACCGACGCGTACGACCCGGACGTGCACACGATCGTCTCGAACGCCTCGTGCACGACCAACGCGCTCGCGCCGCTGGCCGCGGTGCTCGACGAACTCGCCGGCATCGAGCACGGCTTCATGACGACGGTGCACGCCTACACGCAGGAGCAGAACCTCCAGGACGGCCCGCACCGCGACGCCCGCCGCGCCCGCGCCGCCGCCGTCAACATCGTGCCCACCACGACGGGCGCGGCCAAGGCGATCGGCCTGGTCCTGCCGACCCTGGACGGCAAGCTGTCCGGCGACTCGATCCGGGTCCCCGTCCCGGTCGGCTCGATCGTCGAACTCAACACGACCGTCGCCCGCGACGTGACGCGCGACGAGGTGCTGGCGGCGTACCGCGCGGCGGCGGAGGGCCCGCTCGCCGGCGTCCTCGAATACTCGGACGACCCGCTCGTGTCCGCCGACATCACGGGCAACCCGGCCTCGTCGATCTTCGACTCGGCCCTCACCCGCGTCGACGGCCGCCACATCAAGGTGGTCGCCTGGTACGACAACGAGTGGGGCTTCTCGAACCGAGTGATCGACACCCTCAAGCTCCTCGCCACGGGCTGACGGCGACAGAGACGCCCAACTGCCCCACAGGTCGAAGGGCCCCACCACGAACGGTGGGGCCCTTCGCCGACATGCCCGGCGAGGGACGTCGGAACTCCGGTGAGGTACGTCAGAACCCAGCGGGGAACGTCAGAACCCAGCGAGGAACGTCAGAACTCCAGCACCTCGCGGTCGAGCGGATACCGCGCACGGTGAGGGCCGTCGTGCGGCGAGGGCGTGATCGGCAGGACACCGGTCGGCTGCAGGCCCAGGTTGTCGTCCCAGATCCGGGGCTCGACATGGCCGACGACGCGGAACTGCCGGAAGGTGAACGGCGGGCTGTCGGTCGGGAAGAACTCGGGGGTGGTCATCACCTGGAAGTGCAGGTGGGGCGTGGTCGAGTTGCCGCTGTTGCCGATCAGCCCGAGGACCTGGCCGGGTTCGACCCGGTCGCCCTCCCGGACCCTGAGCGAGCCGGGTGTCAGGTGGGCGTAGAGCAGATAGCGGCCCGGCGCGACCTCCACGGTGACGTGGTTGCCGACGGTGTCCTCGATCGGCGGGACGGGCGGCGTGACGGGTGGCGTCTGGTCCGGGAGCCCGTCCTGGACCTCCACCACCCTGCCGCCGGCCGAGGCCACGACCGGCTGACGGTAGCTCAGGTAGCTGGTGAGTTGTGCGGGGTCGCCCTCCCAGGTCTGCCCCCGCTCGCCGACCCGGTACCAGTCGATCGCGAAGCGCTGCGGCACGTAGAAGCGGCCGTTGATCGGTGCGAGTCCGCGCCGGTGGTGGGTGTTGCCGCAGCACGACTCGCTGGCGTACCAGGTGCCGGGACGGACCGGCGGGCCCAGGTTCAACGGCGGCCTGCCGGAGGTCCGGGTGGCCTGCACCGTCTCCTCGAAGGCGGAGGGGCCGGAGGGGGCCAGGACGGCACCCGCGAGATGGTGTTCGAGGACCTTGGGCACCCGCTGACCGCGGTCGAGGATCAGGTCGAGCCAGATGATCCACTGCTGGGAGCCCTGGATGACGGTCGGCGTCGGCCCCGGAGGCGCCGGGGTGTCCCCGTCCGCTCCCGGCAGCGGGTCACCCACCGGATTGGCGGCGTCGGCCAGCGCCTGCCCGCTCAGCGAGCCGACGACCCGGTGCGTGCGGGCGTCGCGGACGTCGACACGGTCGAGCCGCAACGGCGTGCTGCTGGGCAGGGAGCTGGTGGTGAGCAGTTCGTACGAGATGTGCGTCTTGCCGTCCGTGGCGACGAACGGCGTCGGTTTGGTGATCACTTCCGCCGTCAGCGGCGTGAACTGTGCGCCGGGCGCCGGGGTGGCCGCGCCGGTTCCGTGTCCTTGTCCCGCCGAGGCCACCAGCATGCCGGCCGCGAGCACGGCAGCGGCGAGCCCGCGAAGTAGCGGGCGGCGGCCGGTGCGGTTGCGAGGGTCGCGCTCTGCCATTGCGCTCTTTCGTTCGTCGGATCCGGGGCCGTGAACGACGCCGGCACGCCCCGCGCCGAGACGCAGCCCCATGTAATCCGGCGGCACACCGCTCCGGGCGGAGGGCACCGGAGTCGGGCCCCGAACTGCACCCGTCCAGCCGCACCGACCCCGACCCCTCGCCCCACGAACGTCGAAGGGCCCCACCGCGAACGGTGGGGCCCTTCGACATCGTGCCCGGTGAGGCACTGGCGGAGGATACGAGATTCGAACTCGTGAGGGGTTGCCCCCAACACGCTTTCCAACTGTGGTGGTGGGGCGGTGGCCTGCGTGCGGGGGCGTTCACCTGCGTGCATGGACGGTTGGCCATCGGTGCTGGCGCGACTCCGGGTCTCGCCTGAACGGTGGTGAACGGGGCTGAATGAGACGGAAACTGAGACGGCCGGGCAGGCTATGAGGGCTTGCAGACTCTGGAGCTCAGGCCTGTGGCTGACTACGTTCATCGTGGCTGGATGCCAGGGGCACGAACGGGAGTTCGGGGATGCCAAGTTCTTGGCGCATGGCCGCTGCTGCGGCCTGGGCGGCCTTGTAGTACGTGTGCTGTGCGGTCTGGAAGGCTCCGTCAGTGACTTGTGCGCCGTCTGCGAGAAGGTCACGCAGCGTACGGACGGTGCGGAACGCGTCGACGCCCAACTCGACTACGCGTGGCGGAGCGAGCATTGTTAGGCCGAAGCGCTGCTCGAACAGACCAGACTCGGAGAATGCCGCGCGGACTGCACGCCTGCGTTCTTCCGGCATGTCGTAGGTTGCCTCGGCGGCAAAACGCATGCCTTCGGTCGCGCGGGCCAAGTGGGCGAGGTAGGTCACGAAGGTCTCACGCAGGATGGTCTGTGCGTCGGCCTGTTGGGCGCGCTTCCAGCGGTCTCGGTCCACGACGAAGGTTGCAGCGATGCCGGCAAGCGCACCGGCTATGGCACTCAGGGGTGCGGTCCAGTCCATGAGAGGCACTGTATTGATGCCACGAGGGGCGTCTGCCGCCAGCAAGAACGGCACCCGCCGGGAGAGCCTTGGTTCTCTCGGACGTGGTCATGCGGGTCAACACCAGGCAGTGCCGTCATGACTGGCTGTGACTTCCAAGCCGTAGTCGTCGGAGTTGTCCCCGAGATCGCTGGGGAACCACACAGCGAGGTGGGCGGTGGTGCCTGCGATGGGCTTCTCGAAGCAGAGCGCTGAGGTGTCGACCGCGAGGCTGCCGGGTGCCGGAGACGGTGAAGGGTTGGTGCCTTTGAGCCGCCAACCGTCCTCCGCGGCGGCCTGGCGGTAGAAAGTCAGCACGCTGGCCCGGGATGTCGTGAGTCGGTAGTACTGCCCGGCGTAGGCGAATCCGTCATCCTCGTCGCATCCGGAGTATCGCTCGTTCTCGGGCTGCGTCTGGCTCGGGTGCGTGTCGAGGATGGAGGAGGATGCCAGTGTTGGGGCGAGCTCTTCGTCAGCCTTGGTACAACCGTAGAGCCCGCCTGACAGAGCCCATACTCCCGTCGCCGCGATGATGGCTATGCCGCCCGCGCCGACGAGAACCAGTGTGGCCGCTGCCTTCAGCTTCATGGCGCGGAGCGTAGCGCAGTGGATCTGGAAGACGGGGCGTGCAACGGCCCAAGGCCACCAGTAACGCCCCCGCGCCGTGAAGAACAGGCAACTCAGGGGCTCACAGCTGTGGACCTACTTCTTCTTGCCCTGGGTCTTGCCGGGGATCTTAGTGAGCTGGGTTTTTGCTGGTCAGAGCAGTGGTCATACGCGGTCGGATGGTCGTCATTGGTCGTTGTTGGCCACTGCCGAGCGGCCTCGGACGGCCCAGAGACGGCCCAGACACTAGCCCTTCGGTCCATCCGATGGCCTAGGAAGTGATGGGCAAGTCCCGTGCTTGAGACCGTAGTTCCGTCAAGCGACTGTGAACCGCGTTGCGGCGGTTGTGGTCGAGGTTCAGCGGGAGGCCGAGTCGAGAGATGAGCTGTGACTCCCAGGTCCCACGGTTCGCTCTGCTCGATCCGGCACACCCACGCTTGGTCCGCCATCCAGTGGCTCAGCGGTGGCTTCGCCGGCCTTGTCGAGGGTCATCCGCTTGCCGCAACCGACCACGGTCCCGACGACCGGACTCTCGCGGTGGAAGCACTGAATGTGTCAATTACGTACGCGAGATGACGTCGTGTCGGTACTCTACGGACACTTGTGCCGGAGCGTCTGAGAGTCGAGGTTTGCGGATGCCTCCTGAGATCATCACTGCTGCTGCTGGCCTCCTTGGCAGGATTGCTGCCGAGCCTGCCAAGGCAGCGGCTATGCGCCGGGCCGCAGTCATTAACGCACTGAAGAAACTACACCTTGACCCGAATCAGCCACCCAAGGACTTCGACAGTCTCTACGCCTACGCTCTAGTTGAAGAGCTTTACGGACGTCCTCGCGCCGCCCTACGCATTTTTCAAGACCAGTATGTGCAGCGCTCTTTCGCTCGATCCTTTGAGACAAATGACTGGTCACATGTTCAGAAAGAGATTGAGCTGGCAGTCGAACGTAATCGCGAAACTGCCGAGTTTGGTCATCTCGGGGTAGATGTAGCAGAGACGCTGGAGCGTTTCACGGAAAAGTTCCAAGAACTCGTTGATCGTAGCCGCAATGCCCATCACACACGGGTAGAGAACAAGATCGACACTTTGCTTGATGAGGTACGGCGAACACGTAGCGCAGAAGAAGCTCACCGTCTCGTTGAAGAGCCAGCACGCGCAGCCGTGAGTCCTGCCGAACGGCTTAGTGCCGATGCGCAAGCATGGTTCGTTGCCGTTGGTTACCGAGTTGAACGTACCTGGAAATCCAGCGATGACACCTCAGCACTGATTGTGAGCGTGCCAACGCGCCGACCGGGGCGCTTTGATCGTGTAGTTGTGCTCTGCGTCGATGGCGAGCTGGGTCTCTATCACCTTGAACTGCTGGAACGTATCACGGTCGAAGAGGATGGCGCCGAAGGCTGGGGCGTTGCGCAACTGCGAATCAGTGAGGCTGCCCGACGGAAGGCTGCGGAGTCAGAAGATAAGTTTTCGTGCTTCTCCTTTGACGAGCTAATCGATTTGGAAGTGGATTTCGAGCCGTACATCGAATGGCTTCAGAATGAAACAAAGAGCCGAAAGATCGACACGCGATATATTCCATTGTCTTGCCAAAAGGAAGAGGTCGATCCGGCTACCGGCGAGCCACTCGACATCAGTAGCTACCACTGGCAGGAAGGTGGCCTCGATAGGTACGTTGAGACTTGGCTTACAGACCCAGCAAAGAAGCACCTTTCACTGCTGGGCGAATTCGGGATGGGCAAGTCGTGGTTCTGTCTCCACTTCGCCAGTAAGTTGGCGGAGGCTTGGAGGGACGCCAAGGAGCGCGGGCTCCCCCGTCCTAGAGTGCCGCTAGTAGTACCCCTGCGTGATTACGCAAAGCAGACTTCGGTGGCTGCCTTGCTCTCTGAATTCTTCTTCAATAAACATAAGATTGGACTGCGAAGCTACGACGTCTTTAGCGTCCTGAATCGCATGGGGCGACTTCTGCTGATTTTCGACGGATTCGACGAGATGGCCTCACGGATAGATCGCAATACCATGGTGGGAAATTTCTGGGAGCTAGCCAAAGCTGTAGAGCCTGGAGCTAAGGTGCTGTTGAGTAGCAGAACCGAACATTTCCCTGAGGCGAAAGAGGCTCGCGACCTTTTCGAAGCAAGGGTTGCAGCATCTCCTTCCGTAATTCCGACCGATGGCCCCACGTTCGAGATCGTGGAACTAGTTCCGTTCGATGATACGCAGATCGAAGGGATGCTCGGACATCTCCTTGGTCAGGATAAGAACAAAATTAAGTCAGTGTTGGCGAATGAGCATGTGCGGGACCTTATGCGAAGGCCTGTCATGTCCGAGCTGGTTATCGACGCCTTGCCTGAGATCGAGAGCGGGGCCCCGGTAAATCTCACTCACATTTACCTTTACGCGATCCAGCGCAAGATGGATAGAGATGTCACATCTCAGCGGACTTTCACATCAAGAGCCGACAAGCTTCTATTTCTCAGCGAAGTTTCTTGGGAAATGCTGAGGACTAATCGACTTACCCTAAACTATCGAGACTTTCCCGATAGATTGCGCGCTTGCTTTGGTTCAGTCGTGGAGAACAGAAAGGATCTTGACTACTGGGAGCAGGATATGCGAAACCAGGGCATGCTGGTGCGCAATGCTGAAGGAGATTATGGCCCCTCCCATAAATCTCTGCTCGAATTTCTCACCGCTTACAAATATGCAGCTGAGCTCGGACTGCTGAGCGGCGACTTCTTGGGCATCATTCCTCAATCCGGTAACTCTAACGCTGAATCATTTTCATGGTCGGCGTATTTCGATGCTCGGCGAGCGAATGGATCCCTCCCCGCTATTGAATTCATTCATGCGGAATCCCCGGAGAAACTCTGCGAAAGTTTCGGGGTAGACGATTTCAACCCGGTAGTTTACGACTTCCTGGCTGCCATGACGCGTGAGCACCCAGAGTTTGACCAGGTCCTAATCGGTCACATTAAGTCGACGCGAGATCTTGCCAACCCTGAATCCCTCGGTGGTAACTGCGCTAACCTTCTTGGTCTTGCCCAGGGAACTCTGGAAGGCGCTGATCTGCGAGGCGTAGACTTGACTGGATTCCGGAACCCTGACATGTCGCAACCACGCATGTCGCTCATCGGTGCAAATCTCCAGGGTGCCATGCTGAACAGCGTGAACCTGGGGGAAATCGACAAGCTGGATGCTGACTTCACTTCCGCCAGATTGAGGAAGAGCCGGTTCCTGGATAGTGCTTGCCGACCCCTCGTAGGGAACATCCATCCAAACGGAATGGTTGGCGCTCTTGTGATTGAATCCTCTAATGACGTGGAGGAGCGCAAAATTTTCCTCTGGCGAGACGGTGATCTCACCTCGCCACGGGAAGAAATCCAGCTTGGACAGGTTGATACCGGAGTGTCCTATTCCTGGCTACGGGGTGCTCGGTACTTCCTAGGCGCCACCGCCGACTGGTGGGGATACAGTGATGGGACTGACTCCTACATCGTTTCGTCTGATACGGGGGCGATTCTGGATCGTGTGGCTGGATGTGCGACAAGGGCTATTACTTGGGAAGGTAAAGAGGCCCTGGTGTGTCAAGACGAGGAGTCAAGGGCAGGCTTCGGCTGGAAGATCGTTGATCTTGGGACGCACGAGATTATCGCTGTGATCGACGACGTTGAAGTTCAAGACGCAACCCACTTCACATATTTCGACTACGACTCTGGCCTCCAGGTGTGGGCTAAGTCCTCCCATGAAACTAAGATTTTTCAGTTCACTCCTGGTCAATCAGAGTGGAATGATATTGGCGTTCTCCCGGTCGGCAAAGATGACTCGGTTTCGCGGCTTCCCCACGTCGCCCAAGTAATGCATGATGGCCAATCGGTCTATATGGCGGACCGCTTCGGGAGAATTGTTGCTTTCGAGAAGAGTCAAGTCGAACCAGCCATGGCCGATCTTTCCCAAAGTGAGCGTGTTGCACTCTCGCGCGAAGATAAAGTGGTCATCATTTCCGGTACGCAACGCATTTCCGTTTGGGATGTTAAACCAGGGGGATGGGAAAAGCGATGGGCCACTGAACTTGGTGGGAAAATCTGGAATTCTCGAGAGGCTACAGATCATTCTCGCCTGCTCGTAACGTGTACCTCCGGCGAACTGCTCATCTATTCGCTTCAGTCTGGGGAACTTATCTCTGCCACATCGTTTAATCCACATTTGAAGGGTGCGAGATTCTCCAATAGTTCCGACCTGCGCGCTGAAGAGCTCAGTTCAGCCCGTCGAGCTGGTGCTGTGGTAGACGGCGCGGATAGCACCTGACTCAGTTGGCATGAAGCGGAACACCAGGTGGGATGGCTACGTCATCAGGTCGGCGGAGCGGCTTTGGGGTGGCGCTGCTTTGGCGCGAGTGATCATGGCCCCGTAAGCTTCCGGCGCGTCGGGCAGGTGGTGGACCTGCCCGGTAAAGCACGACGTTGGGGCCATGATCTTCGAGGCTCGCGCCAAAGTGGCTCCGTAAAGCCGTGGAGCCGACCGCCCCAGCCACGACGTACCCCTTCTACTGCAAGCGGCTGATTGCTGTGAGCGCGGCACGGGCGCCGGCCGGGCTGGAGCGGGGCGGAGACAGGAGCGCAGGCCCGGCCGGGGGCCGGGCCGCGCGCGGGGAGCGGAGCGAGCCGCCTTGAACCAGTAGAGAAAGTTTGAATCACACGCCACTGAGGCCCTGTTGATCTTGGTCGCGCTCCTGTGCTGGATGCCGAGCCTCCGTGGTGTAGAACCCTGGGTATGGGGAGTGAGCGGCGGGAGCGGATGAGTGCGCTTGGGGCGCGTCTTCGTGCTCTGCGGGCGGGTGCCGGTCTGACGGGTGCTGTTCTGGCGCAGCGAGCCGGTGTTGGGCAGCCCACCGTGTCCAAGGTCGAGACCGGGCGGATGGTCCCCAGCTCCGATGTTCTCAACAGGCTTTCTCGTGCGCTCGGTCTCGATGAGGCGACCTCGGGTGAGGTGCGGGAGCTCCTGGCCGCTGTGGAGGCGGCGGTTGATGCGGCTCCGGAGCCCGAAGCGAGTGCGCTCCCCGGTCTCGCACTGGACGATGCGATCCGCGGGGCCCGGCTGGTGAGGTCGTTTCAGTGTGTGGTCCTGCCGGCCATGCTGCAGAGTGCCGAGTACGCCCGTCATGTCTTCGCGAGTGCCCCCGATGCTGAGCCTGAGGTCGTTGGCCGGGCTGTAGCTGCTCGCGTGGAGCGGCAGAGCGTCTTGTACGAGCCCGGACGTGAGTCGGTGTTCGTCGTCACCGAGGGAGTGTTGAGGACCTGGCCGGGCACCCCGTCGCTCATGCTCGCCCAGCTTGACCGTCTGCTCGCTGTCGAGAGCCTGACCACCGTGCGGCTCGGAGTGATCCCGTGGGGTCGGCCGGTGCCGGTCATGCCTCGGCATGGCTTCACCCTGTGCGACCGGAGTGCGGTCGTGGTGGAGGCGTTCCGGGATGAGCGGGTCTCGCGCGACGGGGAGGAAGTCGCCTCGTACGAGGAAGTGTTCGGTTCCTTCGAGGGTGCCGCTGTCTTCGGTGCTGAGGTGCGGGAACTGCTGTTGCGGGTGATGAAGGAGTTTCGCGACCTGGCGGACACCGTCACTCCATAGAGGAATAATTCCTCTAGATGCCTTGGTTGGTGGTGGACTCGGGGAATACTCTGCCCTCTGTGCTGTCTAGCCCTCTAGACAAGGAGTCTTCCCATGTTCACCAAGTGGTGCCGTGCCTTCCCCGGGCTGCCGGATCAGGTGGCCGAAGCCCGTCACTTCGTCGCCGCCCTACTGCAAGAGCGGAGTGTTGCCGATGACGCGGTCCTGGTCGTGAGTGAGCTTGCGACCAATGCCGTCCGGCACACGCTCAGCGGCTCGGTCGGGGGCTGGTTCCTCGTGGTCGTCGCCTTCCGGGCGGACTGCGTGCGGCTCGAAGTCGTGGACCAAGGCGGCAAATCTGTCCCCCGGATGTGCGATGCGGCCAGTCAGGACGTCGGTGGTCGCGGCCTGGTCCTTGTCTCGGCCTGCGCAAAGGGCTGGGGCGTGAAGGACGTGCCGAGTGGGCGCACGGTGTGGGCCGACCTGGTCCGGGATGGCGTGTGATGGCAGTTGGTGCGGCTCTCGCTGTCCGCTGCTGCGCCGGTGGTGGCGGGTGAGTCCTCGGGGTGTGCCTCGGCGTAGATCCGGCTTCTACGTGATTGGCGCTTGCTCAGGCCGCCTGCTTCCGCCTTTTCTGTCTAGGGGCCTAGACTTCGGTGGAGGTCTAGGAGGTGAAGGCATGTCGGACGAGTTGCAGCGGATCATGTCGATTGATGATCCGTACCTGCTCCTGCGTGAGGTCACGACCCGGTTGGCAGACGCTCAGCAGGAAGTGACAGAGCTGGCGCGGCTTCGCCGACGCGTGGTTCAGGACCTTCATGCGCAAGGGCTCTCGTATGCGCAGATCGCCGAGAAGGCTGGGCTGAGCCGGGGGCGTATCCACCAGATCCGCCACACCGGTCCGGCGCCCGAAGGTGCCTTCTTCGGTTCGGGCGTCGTCACGGTGGTCACTCCGCTTCGGTCGGACGACGTGAAGAAGCGCACGGTCGTCGCCATGGACGACATGAACTCCGGCAAGCGTCTCGAAGAGCTGGCGAAGTCGTACAGCCTCGATGTCGCCTCCGGCAACGTGCTCGTGAGCGGTGAAGTCAATCTCAACCGCAACGGCCTGGTCGTCGTCTGCGGGCCGGGTATGTCCGAGGACATGCGCGACCTGTACGCCCAGGACCCGGTTCTGAGCTGGCAGCACGCGGAAGGCGAGCCTTGGACGCTGCTCGACCGGCGCACCGGCACCGTTCACCGGTCAGGGATGGACGGTGATCCGTCTCGTCCGCACGACGTGGGATACCTCGGCCGGCTGTCCCGCCCGGACGGCAAGGGGTCCGTGCTCGCCATTGCCGGTATTCACACCCAAGGCTCTCTTGGGGTGGTCCAGTTGCTTGCCTCGGACCTCAATGCCCTGTGGGGGCAGGTGGGAGAGCGCCGCTTCTCCACACTGGTGGGTGTCGAGTACGACCCTGAGACCAGCGAGCCTCAGTCCGTCGAACTGCTCTGCCCGCTCTACCTGCACGACGAGGGAGCCGAAGCGTGAGAGTCGCCCTCGGCTCTCTGCCCGCCGCCCCCGGTCTGGACAACGAAGACTTCGCAGCTGCCGCACCTGGTGCCGCCGTTCTCCTCGACGGTGCCGGGGTGGCAGGGGCGGAGACGGGGTGTGTGCACGGGGTCGCCTGGTTTTCCGGGACCCTTGGGGCACTTCTGCTGCGCGAGATCACCGCTCACCCGGACCGAACGCTCGCTGACTGCCTGGCCAACTCGATCGGGGAGGTTCGCTCCCTGCACGGCGACCGCTGCGACCTGACGTATCGCGCCAGCCCGACCAGTACGGTCGTCGCGGCCCGGCTCGGTGACGCAGAGCTGGAGTACCTCGTACTTGGTGACTCGTCGCTGCTCCTCGCCGAACGCGACAGGGCTACGTCGGTAGTGACGGATCGGCGATTGGACGAGGTCGGCAAGCGACTCCGGGGCCCGGTCGACCAGTTGCCCACCGGGTCGCCGGAACACGCTACTGCGCTCGCCGAGTACAGGGACGCCCTGACAGGACTGCGTAACCGGCCGGGCGGTTTCTGGATCGCCGGCCCCGATCCACGTGCCGCCGAGCATGCCGCGACCGGGTCCGTGCCACTCGACTCCCTCACCTCGGTAACACTGCTGAGCGACGGCGCCACCCGACTCGTCGACCGCTTCGAACTCGCCGACTGGGAAAAGCTGCTGAGCGTGCTCAACTCCTGTGGCCCAGATGAGCTGATCCGCCTGGTGCGGGAAGCGGAGAGCGGAGACCCTGACGGTCGCCGATGGCCGCGCGGCAAAGCACAGGACGACGCGACCGCCCTTCACTGGGTGCTGTCGTAGGGCTGACCCGGTCGCCGTAACCGACTTCTCGTATACCCCCCTAGACAGTAGATGGGTCGTCGGTTTACTGTTGGCGTCAACCCCCCTAGACAGTTCGGTGGGGCCTGCCTCCTGCTGTCTAGGGGGGTATCCAATCCGGATCGGCGCCGAGATCGGCGCCGCCAACCTGTGAGGTTCGAAGAATGCGTGTCATCCCCGTGGACACTTCCGCCGCGACGCTGCTCGTCACCAAGCTGCCCGAGGTCAAGGTGAAGGACCGTCAGACCGGTGAGGTCGCCGTGGACCCGGTGACCAACGCTCGGCTCATGGTGGTCGAGCTGGTGTTCATCGCGGCGGGTGGTTCCGACATGGTCAAGGTGACCGTGCCTGAGCCGGGCATCGGTGAGGGCCTGGTGATGGGAGCCCCCGTCGTACTGTCCGGCCTGGTGGCCCGGCCCTGGGAGAGCGAGTTCGGTGGCCGTACCCGGCACGGCATCGCCTACCGGGCGGACGCCGTCATGGTCAACGCTCCGGCCCCGGTGCAGGGCTGATCACCATGACCGATGCCGTATGGACTCTGCTTCTGGTGCTGCTGACGCTGGCCGCGTTGCTGGTCATGCGTCGGCGGACGCCGGTCCTGTTCTGGTGGCTCGTCGGGTACCCGGTCATCGCCCTGCGCGTGCTCACCACCTACAGGGCGACCATGGACGCCTGTGGCCTGACGGTTCCGGCTTCGGCCGTCCGTCGGGCCACGGCCCGGATGATCGGGCGGGAAGCGGCCCCGGTACCGCCCTGGCGGTCGCTGCCTCGCCCGACCGGGTCCGGGCTCGTGATGCGACTGCGCATGGCGGCCGGGCAGGCACCCGAGGACTTCACCGCCTCGGCCGACCGGCTACGGCACGCCTGGGGCGCCCACGCCGTGCACATCCGCCCCACCAAGCCGGGACGGCTCGAACTGCGCCTGATCGGCTGGGACGTGCTCTCCGACGTACGCCCCGCCCGCCGCTGGCGGGGGAGCGGACCGCTCACTCTCCCGATGGCACTGCGCGAAGACGGTCACTGGCACGTACGGGACTTCCGCACCGTGCCGCACGAACTGATCCTCGGCGCCACGCAGTCCGGCAAGTCCGTGTACCTGCGCAACCTGCTGTGCGGCCTCGCCCGGCAACCCGTCGCCCTCGTCGGTATCGACTGCAAATGGGGCGTCGAACTGGCGCCGTTCGCGCCCCGCCTGTCCGCCCTCGCCGACACCTCGGACCGTGCCAACGACGTCCTTGACGCCCTGCTGGAGGAGATGGAGGCGCGGTTCCGCCTCATCGGGCTGTCGAGCGTGGCCGGGCCGGACGCCGTGCTCACCTCCGACGTGTGGGGGCTGCCGGAGGAGGTGCGGCCGGTGCCGGTAGTGGTCGTCGTCGACGAGGTCGCGGAACTCTTCCTCGCCGCGAGCCGCGACGACGAGAAGCGACGCGACGCCATGGTCACCAAGCTCATCCGCCTCGCCCAGCTCGGCCGCGCGGCCGGCATCTACCTGGAGGTCTGCGGGCAGCGCTTCGGCTCCGAACTCGGCAAGGGCGCCACCATGCTCCGGGCCCAGCTCACCGGCCGTGTCTGCCACCGCGTCAACGACGAGACCTCCGCCAACATGGCGCTCGCCGACATCGCTCCCGAAGCGGCGTTGGCCGCCACGTCCATCCCGGCCGAACGGCCCGGCGTCGCGGTCGTCGGCGACTCCTCCGGCGGCTGGTGCCGCGTCCGCTCGCCCCACCTCACCCTCGACGAAGCGGCGGCCATCTGCCGCGACACCTCGGCCTTGGTCCCGGACCTGCCCCGGCTCGCCTCGTTCCGGCCCGCCCTCGCCGCGACGCCGGTCGAGTCGGCCCCGGCCGCCGCACCCGCCGCGCCCACCACGCGCCCGGTCACCGAGTAGCCACCCCCCCTCCCACGGTCGGCGTGACCACCTCACGCCAAGGTCCCTACCCCTCCCATGCCGAAAACAGGAAGGAAGACGAGCCGATGCGCGCCCAACTCGCCCGCCTGGACGCCGTGATCATCCAAGCCGTCATCGCGGGCGCCCTGTCCTTCTCCCACCTCCACGACCTCGCCGAAGCGGCCGGACAGGGTGGCTGGAAGGCATGGGCCTACCCCATCAGCGTCGATCTGCTCCTAGTCGCCGCCTGGCGCCGGATGCGCGAAGAACAGCGGGCCGGACACCCGTCCGGGGGCCCACGGCTGTGGTTCCTCGTCGCCCTGGCCGCATCCCTCGGCGCCAACGTCGCCACCGCCGGACTCCTCGACCTGGACCACGTACCCGCCTGGCTCCGCGTCGTGGTCGCGGGCTGGCCGGCCGTCGCCTTCTTCGGCGGCACGCTCCTCGCCCACGCACCCCACCACCAGGAAGCACCAGAGGTCCAGGCCCCGTCGACGACCGGCCCGCACGACGAACCGCGCACCGCCTCCGTCACCGTAGACATGTCCGACCGGGACGCGCTCCCGGCACCGCCCACTGACCCCGACCCCATCCCTGAGCCCGCCGCCACTGAACCGGTGACCGATCTCGTCCCGGCCCCGGCGCCCGTTCCCGCCGTCGCGCTCCCTCCCGCGCTCGTCGACCGTGTCCGGGCCCTGGCCGACGAACACCACTCGGCCACCGGCCACCCGGCCGACCCCGACGCCGTACGCGCCCGGCTCGGCCTGCCTCCGTCCATGACCGCGTCCGTCGCCGCCCACCTCTGAGAAAGGGACTCAAGCCATGCACCGGCGCTTCCGCAACGTCCGCCGTATCGGCCCCGTGAACGTCGCCTCGTACCTCGAACGCGGCAAGAACCGCCACCTCGCCGCCTGCACCGCGCCCCGCTGCGACTTCTCCGCTGAGTACGACTCCCGCGCCGCCGCCGAACTCGCCGCCCGCACCCACCGCTGCCCGGCCTGACAGGAGACCACCCCCATGGACGTTCCGCTCTGGCTCGCCCTGCTCTGCGTCGGGGTCCTCGGCGTCAAGCTCATCCGCCCGCCCTGGTGGCTCATCACCGTGCTGCTCCTCGGCGGCTACCTCATCGCCGACAGCCTCCTCGCCCCCGTCATCAACTCCCTCGTCAAGTAACCGCGAAAGGAGAACCGCTCATGCTCCGACCGAAGATCCCGACCATGCCTCAGCCGACCGGCCTGGTCACCCCGCCCGCCGTCATCGAGCCGACCGCCGTCACCCCGTCCGCCCCGACTCCGCAACCGGCACCCGCCACCACTCAGGCGTCGTCCCGCCCGGCCGTCCAGCTCACCCCCGGCACCGCACTCGCCCTCGTCGGCGGCGGCACCGCCGTGGTCCTGGTCGTCGGCGCCGTCCTCGTCTCCATGCTCCTCGCCGTCGCCGTCACGGCCACCTCGACCGCTGTCTGCGCCGTCGTCATCCGCTCCCTCCTCACCCGCCGCTGACCCAACGGCTTCACCCATGCCCACGCCTGCCCACACTGTCTAGCCCCCTGGACGGCGTGGGCGGTGGGCGCCTACACCCCGAACCCCTGGCAGGAGGAACCCGCACATGCACCCCCCGGCTCCCCTCGGAGCCATCCGCCAACTGACCTCCCTCGCCCGACACGGCGACCTCGGCGCCTACGCCCGCCAGATCCAGCGCCTCGGCGGCTGCGAACAACCCGTACGGATGGAGGGCCACCGGCTCGACGTCCACGCCGCGTCCGGCGAGATCGTCCGGGAGATCACCGACACGGACCTCCCGGCCGGACAACTCCTCATCCGCTGCAACAACCGCCGGGCCACCCGCTGCGCGACCTGCGCCGAGATCTACCGCAAAGACACCTTCCACCTCGTCACCGCCGGACTCAGCGGCGGCAAAGGCATCGGCCCGGCCGTCGCCGAACACCCCCGCGTCTTCGCCACCTTCACCGCCCCCTCCTTCGGCCCCGTCCACAACCGCCCCGGCGGCGGCCGATGTCGTTGCGGCCGACTGCACCCCGACGACGACCCCGCCCTCGGCACACCTCTGGACCCAGACCGTTACGACTACCGCGCCGCCGTCCTCTGGAACGCCCACGCGGGCGCCCTCTGGGCCCGCTTCACCACCTACCTGCGCCAGCAACTCGCCTCCCGCGCGGGCCTCACCCGCACAGAACTCCGCGACTCGCTCAAGGTCTCGTACGCCAAGGTTGCCGAGTACCAGCGGCGCGGCGCAGTCCACTTCCACGCCGTCATCCGCCTCGACGGCCCCGAGGGCGCCGAAGACACCCCACCCTCCTGGGCGACGACCGAACTCCTCACCGACTCCATCCGCACAGCGGCCGGCCTCGCCGAGACCCCCGGCCCGGTCCTCGACGGACACGCCCACACCTTCCGCTTCGGCGTGCAACTCGACATCCGCCCGATCCACTCAGCCGACTTCAAGGGCACCTCGGACCTGACCAGCCGTGCCGTGGCGGCCTACATCGCCAAGTACGCCACCAAGGGCGCCGAGACGGCTACAGGCACCCTCGATCGCCCGATCCGCAACCCCATCACCGACCTCATCGGCGCCGAAGTCACCGACCACGCCCGACAGTTGATCCTCACCTGCTGGCACCTCGGCGACCGCCCGGAACTCGAAGACCTACGCCTGCGCAAGTGGGCCCACATGCTCGGCTTCCGCGGCCACTTCTCCACCAAATCCCGCGCCTACTCCGTCACCCTCGGCGCCCTCCGCCAGGAACGCGCCGACCACAACGAAGCCCTCACCCGCGAACGCGCCGCCGAAGCAGGCCATCCGCTACCCGACCCCGACACCGTGCTCGTCCTCTCGCACTGGCGCTTCGCCGGAACGGGCCTCACGGCCGCAGAGACCTGGTTCGCCACCTCACGCCAACCCGCCCCCGAGACACAAGGAGAAGCGACTCATGGCTGAGCCCCGCCTCACCCTGGCCACGACGGAGCCCAACGACTCCTCCCTGGTCCTCCTGACCGTCGAGGAAGCGGCTCGGCGGCTCCGCATCGGCCGTACGACGTGCTTCCGGCTCGTGCTTGCCGGAGAGATCGAGTCCGTCATGGTCGGGCGGCTCCGCAGAGTCCCCACGGACGCCGTACCCGCCTACGTGGCCAAGCTGCGCCACCGACCCGCCGAAGCGGCCTGAGGGGGGACGACATGGCAGAGAACAAGCGCACACGGCAGCCGAACGGGGCCTCGTCCATCTACCTCGGCAAGGATGGCAAGTGGCACGGACGAGTGACGGTCGGCGTCCGTGATGACGGCAAGCCCGACCGCCGTCACATCGAACGGAAGACCAAGGCCGAAGTCACCAAGGCGGTCCGCGAGATGGAGCGGGCGCGGGACGACAAGAAGCTCAGGAAGCCGGGGCAGAGCTGGACGCTGCAAGCCTGGCTTGAGCACTGGGTGGAGAACATCGCCAAGCCGTACGTCTCCGAGAACACGTACGACGGGTACGAGGTCGACGTACGTGTTCACCTCGTGCCCGGCCTGGGCGCCCATAAGCTCGCCAAGCTGGAGCCCGAGCACCTGGAGCGTTTTTACCGGAAGATGCAGGAGTCCGGGAGCTCCGCCGGCACCGCCCACCACGCTCACCGGACGATCCGGGTCGCCCTCGGTGAGGCCGTCCGACGTGGGCACGTCGCCACGAATGCCGCCGAGATCGCCAAGGCTCCGCGCCTCGAAGAGGAGGACATCGAGCCGTACACGATCGAAGAGGTTCAGAGCCTCCTCGTCGAGGCGGCCAAGCTCCGCAACAGCGCGCGTTGGGTCGTCGCCCTGGCGCTCGGCCTCCGCCAGGGCGAGGCGCTGGGCTTGCACTGGGAAGACGTCGATCTCGTCGCGGGGTACGTCCGTATCCGCAAGAACCGGTTGCGTCCCAAGTACGCGCACGGGTGCGGCGCCGATCAGTGCGGACGGAAGGCGGGCTACTGCCCCAAGAAGGTGCAGACCCGCCGTGAGCACAAGTCCACCAAGTCGCGCGCGGGACGGCGCACCATCGGCCTGCCCGATCCGCTGATCAAGATTCTTCGTCAGCACCATGAGACGCAGGAGCGGGAAAGGGTGGCGGCCGGAGCCGATTGGGAGGGCAAGGGGTACGTCTTCGCCTCGCCGGTCGGCGGACCCCTGAGCCCCAACACCGACTTCCACGTCTGGAAGCGGCTCTTGCGGGACGCTGGCGTACGGGACGGCCGTCTCCATGACGCTCGCCACACCGCCGCGACCGTCCTCCTGATCCTCGGCGTCCCAGACGTCGTGATCGACTCGATCATGGGGTGGGAGCCTGGGGGAGCGGCCCGGATGCGCGCCCGGTACATGCATGTGACGGGGACCATGCTCCGCAAGGTCGCGCAGCAAGTCGGCGATGCTCTCTGGGAGCTCCCGGAAACGGACGCAGAGACGAACTGAGACGGAAACTGAGACGGACAACGTCGAAGGGCCCCACCGTGAACGGTGGGGCCCTTCGACATCGTGCCCGGTGAGGCACTGGCGGAGGATACGAGATTCGAACTCGTGAGGGGTTGCCCCCAACACGCTTTCTAACTGTCCGCGTGGCAGTCCGGGGGCGTTCGCAGGGGTTCATGTGGCAGGTCAGAGCGGGTGGGCGTACTGCGGTGAACGGTGGCGGCCGTCGACGCACTGGACAAAGACCAGGACAACGGGCGGCCTCACTGACCAGCGGCTTTCACCACTGGCAGAAGACAACGGAAGCATCGTCGCCGGACTTGTAGCGGGGCCACCGTCGCCCGGTCGGGTCGGTTGCCTCCACCTTTCGGACGTTTGCGATCAGCTCTTGTGGTCCGCCGCCGCGAAGCGTCGTGAAGACTTCCGACCAGGTGGCCATGCCGTACTCCGTGACCAGGCGCGACACCCCGTCGGAGAGAACGACGGCGGCGTGTACGTCCTCGGTGGGGGTGCTGCCGACAACGGCGTGTGCTGCCGCTTCCGTGCTGGAAGCAGCGACCCAATAGCCGGTGGGAGTGTTCCGGGTCTGCCGCTGCTCGGTGACGAGTCGGCGGAGCGCTTCCCGGTGCTCCGCCGTATTCGTCTCGTACCGCTCGACTTCCGCCCGTAGGTCGGGAAGTACGTCGTCCACTCGCAAGTCCGTGAGCACCGTGAAGTCGTCGGCCCCTTCGAGCACGATGGGCGAGTCCGCCAAGACCAGGTGGTCAAGGAACCCCTGTCGCTCCCGGAGAATCGCCACCGTGGCCGACGGCGTTCCGGGGTTGTCGAGATCGCATTCGGGATGCAGCGCCGCCACCCGTTCGAGGGCACCCGCCAAACCGGTTGTCAGCGAGGTGCCCGGGTCTGCCAGTCCGGCGACTAGCTGACTGCCGAGATGCGCCACGTACCAGGGCACGCCGTGGCGGCATCCGGTGTCCAGGCCCGCCGTGCTGAGTCCGTCCAGCACGACGGCGAGAGTCGGTGTGCCGGCCGCCCAATCCTCGTTGGGGGCCGCTCCACCGGGTTGGGTGTCGATCGCGACGCGCATGCTCAGCCTTCGTGTCGGTACAGCGGGGTGACGCGTCGACTCTCCAGCACTTCGAGCGTCTTCGGGTCGTAACGGCACGAAATCAGGGTGGAGAACCGGCGCGTCCGCACCTCTCGGTAAAGCTCTGCCAGATTGTTCTCCAGGAAGTGAACGACTCCGTTCGCGCCGATGGCGTGGATACCGGCGATGTAGAGGAACGTCCCCTTCCCGTCGAGACGGGGGAGTCGTCCCAAGTAGCCGACGTCCCCGGCCGATCCGTCTTCATCCTGCGGTGACCGGTACTCCTTTCCGGCCGCCTGGTCGACTAGGTGCCACGCGCTGTCTTTGGCAAACCGAAGGTTGTCGTCGCCTTCGAGTACCTGCGCCACGATCGGGGAGAGCCGGGGGCCGCAGATGACGACGTGGTTGTCCCGGTTGAGGTTGACGATCCCGGTCGGTGGGATCACCTCGTACTGAGCCTCTAGCTTCATGCCGCTCAGCAACTTCCGAAGGTGCTCGAAGTTGTTGAGATCTTCCCGGGTGACTACCTCGCTGGGGTGCTGGTCGGGTCCCTTACCCGCTTCGTACTTGCCGCCGAGCGACACGGTGACCAGGTCCGTGCCGAAAAACGCCCGCTCTGGCGGAGGGCCAGAAGAGGCAAGCTGGCCGACCCGCCCCCGACTGACACCCAATCGCTTCGCGATTTCTGCCTGCGTCAGGCCGGATGCCTGCGCCTCGTTGATCGCTTCCCGTCGGATGCGTCCCAGCTCGTTCACGCGGCTTTGATACCGCGCGATCAGGTCGTTTGCCGTTTTGGCGCGGTCGACGGGGTCCGTGATCCCTGTGACCGCCTCCGTGTCGTCGTGCACGATTCTCCAATCGTTGCCTAGGGGGGCTACCGAACTCTATCGCTAGAGGGGGTTGCACGCAGCTAGGAGTTTGCCTACCGTACCTATCAAGCGAGACGGCAACCCCCCCTAAGCAGCTTGGGAGGGAAGCCGGTTCTAGTGGCTTGACCTGCACAAAAGCGCCCGGAGGAAAGCCCCCCAGGGGGTGAGTACGAAGGAAGCGTCGGCTCTTTGACAACTGAATGGGGATCACGCCGCCTCTCCTCGGCCAAGTAGGCGGCTACGCGGACTTCCGCGTGAGGTACAGCGCGATTCGACCTTTCCGCAGCGCGCCTGCTGCGGCCGGTTGCCTCCGCTGCACGTCTCGTACGTGCAGCGCTGAGGGGAGCCGGATGTTCCGACTTCAACGGCGCGCGGCCCCGGTGCGGGAACACCGGAGCCGCTGTTCGGGCCGTTCCTGTGTGAGAGGACTGCGACCCTATGAGCACCATCGTCACTGTTCAGGACGCTGTTACCGCGTTCGCCGACTTCATGGAGCCGACGAACGCCGAGCTGGACGCGATCGAGCAGGAGATTCCCGCGATCCTCGCGGAGGTCGACCTGCTCGACGCGCAGATCATCGCGCTCCACCACGAGCCGAACGAGGTCGACGCCAAGCGGTTGCGCCGGGCGTTCGGCAAGGTGCTGCACGAGCGCCGGGTACTGGCCAACCGCACCGCCACCGACCACACGGCGGGCGGTGCCGCATGAGCCGGGCCCTGATGTACGCGCTCGTCCTCCCGCTGTTCGCGGCGGAGGTCTTCGCTCAGTTCGTCGCCCACGACCAGCAGTGGACGACCGTGTTCGCGGTCCTCGCCCTGGGCGTGCTCGCGGTCCGCTGCCTGCTCGGCCCGCAGACCGACGACGAGACGTGCCCGCCCGGCTGCCCCAAGTGCCGCGAGTCGAGGGGGGAGGACCAGTGAGCGCCAACCCGTCGCCGCAGGGGTTCGCCCTGCTGCTGATCGTGCTGGGTGGGCTGGTCATGCTGACCGCCACCGTCGGCTCGGCCGTCACGCACGAGCATGTGTGGAAGGTCGTGGTGGCGGCCGGCGGCATTGTTCAGGTCGCCGGATGGCTGCGGCACGGCCGTCGTCTGCGTCGCCTGCGGGGCGGTGCGCGATGAACCTCAACCGCAAGGGCAAGACAGCGCTGGTTCTGGCGCTGGTCGTCGTGGTCGGTATGGCGTTCCGGGTGTCGTGGAACGCGCTGCGGGACGTGGCGCGTGCGATCGGCGCGGATGCCACGGCCGCGACGCTGTACCCGTTCGTGGTCGACGGTCTGATGGCGCTCGCGCTGGTTGCGGCGCTGGTGCTGGTCGACGACGACCGCAAGTTCGCGCTGCGGGTGCTGGGGACCTACACCCTCGCGTCGCTGGTGCTCAACTACGTGCATGGTCTCGTGCCGCAGTTGCACGGCGCGTCGGTCGACTGGGGCCGTCTGGCCGACTGGGACCCGGCGAACTACGCGCTGGTGCTGCTGGCGACGTCGCTTCCGGTCGGGTCGATCTACTTCGGTTCCGACCTGGTCGCCAAGGTGCTGCACCATCGTCCCGCCCCGATTCCCACCCCGACCGCGAATGCGGAGGAATCTACCGAGACCACAATGAAACGGTCTATGGCTGACCTGCGGGAATCGACCTCCACGCCGATCACTGCGACGGTCGTGCGGGTGCCCGATCCGGTCGCGGTCGACTTCACGAAGTCGACGCTCCCCCTCAAGCCGGTCGTGCGGCCGATCGAGCCGGTCAAGCCGCACGCGGTCGCGGCCGACTCGCCCCGCCCTCGTCGGGCGACCGGCCGACTTCCCGACGTGGCCCGGCCCAAGGTGCCCCGTCGCACGGCGGCTCAACTCCTGGCCGCAGCGCGGACGGCGACGGAGGATTGGCCGGACACCAAAGTGACCGCCGAAGGCATCCGCCGGGAGCTGCGCACGTCCCCGGCGAACGCGCGGACGCTGCGGGACACGCTGCTCGCTGAGCGCACCGGCAAGGCTGCCTGATGGTGGCCCGTGCCGCGTTCTTCGACCCGACCGGCGACCGCTACGGCATCCCGACCTACCCGTGGCGGTGCGCGCCGGACGGCTACGCCACCCGCCGTGGACTGCGCGCCCTCGGTCTGCGTCCGGGCGGACAGCCGATAGCGGCTCAGGTCATGCGCGGGCGGCACCGCCGCCCGCCGCTGGTCGCCTACCTCTACCGGGTCGACCTCGCCCTTCCGGTGCGGCCGATGACGTCGCGCAAGTGGGGCGCGCTCGCGCTGGCGATGCTCGCCCGCCGCACCTGCCCCGTCTGCCGGATCACCTACAGCTACTGCATCCCCACGTCGCTCGGCACCTGCGTGCCGTGCGCCTACCCCGGCCCGTACGGGTCGCAAAGGAGCCTCTGACATGGGCAACTCCGACATCCGCCGACTTGACCGCGAGATCGAGCGGACCGCGAAGAAGCTGGAAGCGGTCCGCCGGGGTGAGTGGTGGCCGCTGACCAGCCGTGAACGGCTGTCGATGACCCGCGCCATGGCGAGCGGCGCCCGCAGCGTCCACAAGGGCCGCAGCACGACCGGCGCCGAGGACCGCATGGACTCCATCGGCTCCGCCGCCGAGACGCGCCTGAACGCGGAGCTGATGGCGCTGCACGGGGAGCGTCAGCGGCTCATCACCGAGGCCGCCCGCGCCAAGGCCGCCAAGAAGAAGTCGGGTTGGTGGTGAGCGTGGACGACCGTTGCCCCGCCGCTCACCCCGAAGACCCCACGCCGTGCGTCGGCGCGGTCGCGGTGACCGTGCTGGACGCCGTGGGCGCCGGGGCCGACGGATGCGAGCATCACGCCGCCCGTCTGCTGGCTTCCCTCGACCGGGGCCGCGTCTACGCCCTGCCCACCGCCCCGGCCGGTGCGGCCATCCGCGTGTTCAAGGCCGCCGCCGGCATCCGCCCCTTCTGCTGGTTCGACGGCCCCCGCACCCGGCCGTCCCAGCTCAGCGAGATCGAGAACCGCGCCCGCCACGGCCATCGACCGTGAGCCCGCCCCGCCCGCGCGAGTCCGCCGGGCGGGGCCCGTGACCGCTTCCCCGTTTCTTCCGCCCCGCCACCGGGGCAGTCAGGAGTGCTCCCGTCATGGGTGACACCGTCGTCCACCTGCACAAGAACACCGACCCCACCCCGCTCC
>NZ_JARGEE010000959.1:0-770 GCF_033794485.1 Streptomyces sp. MB09-02B | reverse complement strand
AGACTGCTCCAGGGCCAGGTCGGCATCCCCGCGGCCTGCACCGCGCCGGCCGGCGCGGTGCAGGCCGCGGGGATGCCGACCTGGCCCTGGAGCAGTCTGCGGGCGGAGCCGGATGCCTCGTGGGTCGACATGACCACCCGCCCCGGCTGGATACGGCTGCGGGGCCGGCAGGGACCGGAATCGCTGTGGGACCAGAGCGTGTTGGCGCAGCGGATCACCGAGCACCGGGCGGAGGTGGAAGTCACCGTGGAGGCCCGGCCGCGCACCTTCGGCGAGGCCGCGGGACTGACCCTGCGCTACAACACCGCGTCCTACCTCAGCCTCGACCTGACCTGGGCCGAGCCCGAGGGCGAACCCCAGCACGGCCAGCAGTGGCGGGGCGAGGGCCGTACCGTGCTCAGCCTCCTGGAGCGCGACGAGGACGGTGCGCGGCAGGTGGCCGTCGTCGAGGTGGAGCCGGGCCGGCCAGTCACCCTGGGGGCGAGCATCGACGGTGGGGAGGCACGCTTCTGGTACCTCCGCGACGGCATCCGCGCCACCGTAGGCCCGCCCCTGGACTTCACCCACCTCTCGGACGACTACGGCCCCAGACTCCGCTTCACCGGAACCCTGGCCGGCATCCACGCCCAGGACCTCGTCGCAGCGGAGTTCACGGCGGACTTCAGCGGGTTCCGGTTGATGTGCGGCCCGGAGTGAAGTGACGGAGGGGGACGGCGAGGGGGCGTAGAAGTCGGCAAGCGGTGCGACGGCCCCAGCCAGTCCCCATCCCG
>NZ_JARGEE010000958.1:0-771 GCF_033794485.1 Streptomyces sp. MB09-02B | reverse complement strand
ATCGGGGGCGGGGGCGGGGACGGTCTGCCGGCCGGCGGTCGGGCCGCCGGAGTGCTGCGACGCGGCGGGCCAGGCACCGCGTTCCCGGGACGGGGCCCGCCCGGTGGAGGGCGCGGGCGGCCGGGTGGTTCCCGGCCCCGCCGCTGACGTGGTCCGGGGCGGAGCGGGCTTGGGCGGGTGCGGGTTCTGCCGGGGGCTTCCGGCCGCCCGAGGCCCCCCGCCCACCGGTTCACCCGGAACAGGCGGCACAGGTGGTACCGGCGGCACAGGTGGTACCGGCGGCACAGGCGGCCGGGCCTCACGGGTGGGGACGACGCGGACCATCACCTTGACGGGGTGTCCGTCGCGGTGGCGGGCGGTGAGGATGCCGGACCAGCCGCCGAGCGCGCGATGGGTCTCGGCCAGCGCGCCGATGCGTTCGCCGTCCTCGTCGAACAGGAGCGTACGGACGCTGCGACCCAGGAT
Organism: Streptomyces sp. MB09-02B; assembly: GCF_033794485.1. Lineage (NCBI taxonomy): Bacteria > Bacillati > Actinomycetota > Actinomycetes > Kitasatosporales > Streptomycetaceae > Streptomyces > Streptomyces sp. MB09-02B. Next base: position 306 of record NZ_JARGEE010000958.1, on the reverse strand, counting down.
CTCGGCCGCGGGATACCCGAAGAGCCGCTCGGCGTCCTTGGTCCAGCTCGTCACGAACCCGTCCGCGTCGATCAGCAACGGCGCGGCGTCGGCCACGTCGAAGCGCTGACGGGAAACGGCACTGTCCCTGTCGGTCCCCACGGCGACCCTCTCTGTCGCTGAGACGCCCTCAGGCCCCATTATTCACCTTGTGTGATCGCAGGCAGGCCAACTTGTGACGGCGCATATCGCACGACCGCACGCCACGGCGCACGGACCGGCACGCACCGGGCCCCCGCAGGACCCCGCCGAGCCCCAGCGAGCACC
>NZ_JARGEE010000957.1:0-783 GCF_033794485.1 Streptomyces sp. MB09-02B | reverse complement strand
ACCCCCAGATTTTCAAAAGGGGTTTTGTTGGCGGGGTCGGAAGTGTGTAACGGCGCGCACCGGCTCCCTTCCCACGGGGATCGGCCGCGGTGGCGCGGAGGGGGAGCCACCGCGGCCGAGGTGTGTCCGGGGAGCAGGGCCGGTACGAGCGAGGAGAGGACCAGGATGGTGGTGGCGGAGGTCGAACCCGGTGCTCCCGTCGCCTCGCGGCCGGAGAGGACACCCTCGGCGCTGCGCGCGGCCCTGGCGCAGGTCGCCCCGCACCGCGTGGGCGAGATGGAACGGCAGAAGGACGAGGCGATCACACTGGCGGCCCGCACGGGCAGTCTCGGCCCGATCACCCGGTTCCTCGACACCTGGGCCGTGGCCGTCGAGATCGCCCGCGTCCCCACCTCCGCCGCGCGCCTGCGCACCGCCGAACACACCGCACGCACCGTGGCCCCCGACGACCCCGCCTGGCGCGAGGCGATGGAGGAGATCCACACCCTCCACACAACGGCCCGCCAGTCCCTGAACGACGCCTGACCGCAAACCGGCCGGCGACTGGGCGGCGGCTGGCCCCTGGCCGAACGGCGACCGGACGGCGACGGACGGCGACGGACGGCGACGGAGCCGAGACCCGCGCCCGCCCGGTCCGGCCACTCCCGCCGGCACAACCGTGCCCGCCGACACGACACTCGGCACTCGCCCGGTGTACGCGTCGCCTAAGGCCTCGTTCGATAAAGGTCTCGACGTACTCGGTCTCAGCCGCATGTCGACGCCCGCGCTCGCCCGATATGGCAC
>NZ_JARGEE010000956.1:0-793 GCF_033794485.1 Streptomyces sp. MB09-02B | reverse complement strand
GATCTGCCCGGCCCCCCGCCCCTGGGCCCTGCCTTCCCGGTGGCCGCGCTCCCGGACGGCACCATGCCCCAAGTCCCCCGCACCATGGCCGCTCCCTCCCGGGACGGTGAACTGCGGCGCACCTTCCGCCCGTTCCCGCCCCGGACCTCCGCCGGGGAGGCCTTCGCGGAGAGTTGGTGGGGCAACGCGTGGGTGACGGCTCTGGAGGAGGGCGCGCTGGACGCGGCACGGCTGGCTCGCGGCCGGGCGTACGCCGACAGGGGGAACGTCGACGCGATCACCGTGACGCCGGGGCTGGTGCTGGCGTATGTGCACGGCAGCAGGCCCCGACCGTACCGGGTACAGCTCCGTCTGCGGACCCTGGACGACGCGGAATGGGACCGCTTCCTGGACGCGGCGGCGGAACAACCGGCCCACATCGCCGCGCTGCTGGACAAGGAACTGCCCCACACCCTGGCCGGGCCGGCCCCCGGAGCCGGTGCCGGTGCCGGAGCCGGAGGCCGGGGCGTGCGCCTGCTGCCGGGCGCGGGCGAGCTCGAACCCCGGTGCAGCTGCCCCGACTACGGGCACCCCTGCAAGCACGCGGCGGCGCTCTGCTACCAGACGGCGCGACTGTTGGACGAGGACCCGTTCGTGCTGTTGCTGCTGCGGGGCCGGGGCGAGCTGGAGTTGCTCGACGCGCTGTCCCGGCGGAACGCGGCCCGCGCGGCGCGTGCCGCGCAGGAGCAGGAGCCCGCGCCCCTTCCGGGTGCTGTCTCTAAAACAAATTTGAACCTGCCGAAAAAAATTCTTT
>NZ_JARGEE010000955.1:0-798 GCF_033794485.1 Streptomyces sp. MB09-02B | reverse complement strand
CTCCCGGCCCGGCCCCGCCGAGCAGCACGCGCAGCGACGTCACCCGTGGGCCCGACGGCCACCCCAACGAGAGCCCCCGCAGCGCGTCCCCTTGACAAACCCCGGCGGCCTTCTCCCCGTACGGGTGACATCCGGGCCTTCTCCGGCCACACCACCCACCCCGGCGCATAACCTGCGCTCCGCCATAGGCGCACCGAGGGACACGGGCGCGCAGGGGAGGGACGAACCATGACGACGACCACGGCCACCAGGCCGACGCAGACCACACCACGGGCGCCACAGCAGCCACCGACGGCAGCGATGCCCCCGACGGCCCGGACGGCCACCGCACCACCAGGAGCCCCCAGCAGGCCGGCGACGCCCTCGCCGGCCTGGCAGCCGTCCGCGGCCCCCGCAGGACACACCACCCTCTTCTCCGCCACCATGCCCGGTTCCTCGAAGGAACCGGCCAACCCGATCGGCCCCGCCCCCGACCACCCCGCTCCCCGCCCGCGCGGCCGGCACCGGCGGCCTCGGCACCGGAAGCTGCTGTTCGCGGTGGGCGGGATGGCCCTGGCGGCAGGAGCGCTGAGCCTCGTACGGCTGACGTCGGACCCGGTCGGCGGCGTCGGCGCGGCAGGCCCGGCACCGAGTGCGGCGGATGACGTCACGGACGGGACCACCGAGGCCGGAGCCACCGTGGGCGGGGAGCCGTCCACCGACGCGGGCACCCCGACCGCCGACACCCCCATGGGCGCCGGAGACCCCACACCCGCGCGGCAGCCCCCGTCAGCGGGAGGGCCTGCCCCCGCGCCGACC
>NZ_JARGEE010000954.1:0-800 GCF_033794485.1 Streptomyces sp. MB09-02B | reverse complement strand
GGGAGGGGGAGGGGTGGTGGGTGGCGCGGGCCGCGATGATCGCCAGGGCGAGCGGCAGTCGGCCGCACCGGCTGACGATCTCGTCGACCGCTTCCGGCTCGGCCGGCGGTCCGGCGTGGCCGAGGTGTGCCGTCAGTGCGGTTCGGGCGTCCGCCGTCGACGGCAGGTCCAGGCGGAGGGGATGAGCGCCCGAGGCGACGAGGCCGGAAAGCCCGTTGCGGCTGGTGACCAGGGTCAGTGAGCCGGGCGACGCGGGCAGCAGCGGACGCACCTGCTCGGTGTCGGCCGCGTCGTCCAGCACCACCAGTAGCCGGCGGCCGACCAGCAGACTCCGGTACAGCCCGGTGAGCGAGTCCGTGCCGCTCGGCAGGCGCCCGGGTGGCACCCCGAGTGCGGTGAGGAGGGCGCGCAGCGCCGTGGCCGGATCCAGAGGGGCCTCCACCGGGTCGAACCCGCGCAGGCCGAGGTGGAGTCGGCCGTCGGGGAACCGCTCGGCGACCGTGTGCGCCCAGTGCACCGCGAGTGCCGTCTTGCCGATTCCCGGCATGCCGCTGATCAGCACGGTGGTCGGCGCCCCTCCGGGGGGCCCTACAAGGTCGGCGGCCCCCTCGCCGGGCGTGATCTCCGCCAGATGACGGAGTTCGCCCTGTCTGCCGACGAAGACCGGGAGCGAGGGCGGCAGTTGCGTGAGCGGTCCGTCGGGAACGGCGGTCGTCGATCTGTTCCCCGCACGCGAAGAGGGCTCTGCCGGGCCCACCGAACGGCCGGCCGGAGAAGTCGGTGGTGAGGGCGGCGGAGGG
>NZ_JARGEE010000953.1:0-800 GCF_033794485.1 Streptomyces sp. MB09-02B | reverse complement strand
TGGTCGCTGCGCCTGCTGGAGAAGCACGTCGCGCTGATCGAGGACATCCCGGATCTGGACCACTCCACGATCGGCCGGGTGTTAAAAAAACGGAACTGCGTCCTCACGTGAAGAAGTGCTGGGCCATCCCGCCCGCGGCGAACGCGGCCTTCGCAGCGGCGATGGAGGACGTCCTGGCGGTCTACCGCCGCCCCTTCGATCCGGCGCGCCCGGTGGTGTGCATGGACGAGAAGCCCTACCAGCTGCTCGGCCACGTCCGCGATCCGCTCCCCGCGCAGCCGGGCCGCGACCGGCGCGAGGACAACGAGTACGTCCGCGCGGGAACCTGCTCGATCTTCTGCTGGGTCGAGCCGCTGCGCGGATGGCGGCGCGTGGACGCCCAGTCCCGCCGGACCAGGGTCGACTGGGCGCACCAGGTCGAGCACCTGCTGACCGTGGACTATCCCGACGCCGCCACGGTCGTGCTGGTCATGGACAACCTCAACACCCACACCACCGCCTCGCTCTACGAGGCGTTCGACCCGGCAAAGGCCTTCGCGCTGGCCCAGCGCCTGGAGATCCACCACACCCCCAAGCACGGGTCCTGGCTCAACATCGCCGAGATCGAACTGTCCGCGCTCACCCGCCAGTGCCTGGACCGCCGCATCGACGACCTCGCCCTGCTCAACGCCGAACTCGCTGCCTGGCAGCAGCACACCAACCGCAACCAGCGCCAAGTCGACTGGCACTTCACCACCGACGACGCACGCGTGAAACTACGCCACCTCTACCCAACCGCACAGCGAAATTAAGCCGCGACG
>NZ_JARGEE010000952.1:0-811 GCF_033794485.1 Streptomyces sp. MB09-02B | reverse complement strand
GTGTGGGTGGGTCCGGGGGCCGGGATCCCTTGAAAAAACCGCATGGCCGGTTTAATAATGGGGGGTGATGTTTTTTGTCGCTCTGTTGTCTGTTTCCCGTGTGCGTGCGGTTTCCTTCTGGGGTGGTTCTGGTGGTTTTTCGGCATGTGCGTCTGGTTGCGGTGAATATCGATGGGGTGTTGCTGAACGATACTTTCAGTCCGGTTTTCCATCGGTTCGTGGTGGGGCGTGGGGGTCGTTACACGGCTGAGCTGGAGCGGACGGTGCTGTCGCAGTCGCAGCTGGGGGCGGCGGCGGCGCTGGGTGTGGCGGGGGCGACGCCGCAGGAGGTGGTCGAGGCGTATTTCGCGGAGCGTGAGGAGTATCTGCGGGAGCATCCGGTGCGGGTGCTGGGGGGTGTGGGTGCGCTGCTGGGGCGGCTGCGTGCCACGGGTGCGTCCCTGGTGTGCTACGGGGGGCTGCCGCGTGCCCACTTCGAGCGGTATCTGGCTGCGTACGCCGGGTATTTCGACGGGCCGGGGTATGTGTGCACCGACGGGTTCCGTCCCGGGGTGCGGGAGATCGCCGAGGATGTCTTCGGTCTGGCCTGCGGCCGGGCGCTGTTCATCGACGACGTGGCCCGGGTGGCGGAGGCCGCGCAGGTGCTGGGGGCGCGTTTCATCGGGCATCCGACCGCCTATGCGCACAGTTTCCAGCGGCAGCTGATGCGTGAGGCGGGGGTGCGGCATGTGGTCGGCTCGCTGGAGGAGATCGACGAGCGGGTGCTCGGTGCCGTCGACGCCGAGGCCGGGGCCGGGGCCGGGGCGGCGGG
>NZ_JARGEE010000951.1:0-812 GCF_033794485.1 Streptomyces sp. MB09-02B | reverse complement strand
CGCCCCTCCCCCGCGTCCTCCGCCGCCTTCGCGAAGTCCTCCACGGGATAGGTGGCCGTGACCAGCTCGTCCAGGAGCAGTCGCCCCTCCCGGTACAGGTCGGCGTAGAGGGCGATGTCCCGCTGGGGTCGCGACGACCCGTAGCGGCAGCCCAGGATCGACTTGTCCAGGTAGAGGGAGGAGACGAGGAAGGAGGCCTCGGCGGTCGCGGCCGGCACGCCGAGCAGGATCGCCTGCCCGTGCCGGTCCAGCAGGTCGACGGCTTGGCGGATGAGGTCGACCCGGCCGACGCACTCGAACGCGTGGTCGGCTCCGGTGGGGAGGATGTCCCGCACCCCTTCCACGGACGTCAGGAAGTGCGTGGCCCCGAACCGCCGCGCCACCGCCTCCTTCTCCGGGTTGGCGTCCACGGCGACGATCCGGGTCGCCCCGGCGATCCGCGCGCCCTGCACCACGTTGAGCCCGATCCCCCCGGTCCCGATGACGACGACGCTCTCACCCCGGTCGACGCGGGCCCGGTTGAGCACGGCTCCCACCCCGGTCAGCACCCCGCACCCGATCAGCGCGGCGGAGGTCAGGGGGATGTCCTCCGGTATCCGGACGACCTGCACGGCCTTGACCACCGTCTGTTCCGCGAAGGCGGAGTTCGACGCGAACTGGAACACCTCCCGCCCGCCCCGCGAGAACGGCCGCGTGGGCCGCCCGATCGCCCGTCGGCACATGGTCGGCCGCCCCCGGTCGCAGTCGGCGCAGGCCCCGCAGTTGGCGAGGGTGGACAGGGCGACGTGGTCCCCGGGCCGGACGTGCCGGAC
>NZ_JARGEE010000950.1:0-816 GCF_033794485.1 Streptomyces sp. MB09-02B | reverse complement strand
ACTTTTGCTGGGGGGTGGGGTCATCGGGGCCACCCCCCGAGGGTCGTGCCCAGCCAGTGGGCTATGGCTTCGCTGCGCGTCGAGCTGTGCAGTTTCGCGAAGATGCGGTTGATGTGGTTCTTGACGGTCTTCTCGCTGATGAAGCAGGTGGCGGCGATCTGACGGTTGTTCATGCCGGATGCGATGAGGTCCATCACCTCCACCTCCCTTGAACTCAGGCCGAAGCACGGTCGGTTGGAACGGTCGAGCGCATGGCGACGCAGGGCCGGCGCGCGAGCGGGGCCCGCCTTTGGCGACTGTGCCATAAATGGTTGCACCTGCGAAGCAGGGTCGTGACTTTCGTGTGAAGGTTCGTAGGAAACGCCGAGTGAAGTTGAGACAGTCGCGGAGATGGTCGGGCGCCCCTCCCGCACATCCCGTACCGCCGTGATCAGTTCGGGGGCCGTGAAGTCGCCGTGGACCAGGTAGCCGGACGCGCCGCGACGCAGGGCTTCGGTCACCACCTCGGGCTCCGTGCTGTAGGTCAGCATCATCACGGGGCAGAGAACGACCAGTTCGGGGAGCGCGGTCAGCCCGTCCGTGCCCGGCATGCGGACGTCGAGGAGAGCCACGTCCGGGCGGTGCCGGCGTGCTTCGTCCACCGCTTCGTCGCCGTTCGTGGCCTGGGCCACCACCGTGATGTCGGGGTGCGCGCCCAGCAGGGCCGTGAGGCCGGCGCGGACCACCGGGTTGTCGTCCGCGACGAGTACGCGGAGGGGCGGGCCGGGGCGTGCCTGCGGCTGGTCAGGCATGTGCGGCCTCCTGTCGGGGGGTGGT
>NZ_JARGEE010000094.1:0-24667 GCF_033794485.1 Streptomyces sp. MB09-02B | reverse complement strand
GTCTTCGCACCACCCCGACACCCCCATCGCCCCCGCAGTACCCCTTACGTACCGAGTGGGGCCGGAGCCGCGGCCCACGAGGAGGGAACCATGTCGCTCACGCAACGGAGCGCGGTGGTCCGCCGGCTGATCGTCAGCCCGGGCGCCGCGCCACAGGAGCCCGCACCGGCCGTGGCCACGGCCGCCGGCGTCTCGGCGGTCCTGCGCGCCTTCGGACGCTCACCCCGGGACCTGCCGGCCCGCACCGTGGTCCTCCTCGGCACGGCCGCCGCCGACCCGGGCATCGGCCCCGAGCACGAGGGCTTCGCGGTCCGCACGTCCTCCACCCCGGGCCGCGCCCTGCGCGCGGCCCACCGTGAACTCCACGCAGGAGACGCCGACTTCGCCCTGGTCGCCGGCTTCGGCGAGCCGGACGCACAGACCATCACCGTGTACGCGGTCAAACGCGCCGCCGAGGCCGTGGCCGAGGGCGATACGGTCATCGGCCTCCTCGACCTCGGCGACGGCCCGGCGGACGAGGACACCGCCCCGCCGCTGCGCCCCCTGCACACGGGTCCGAGCGGCACCGACCCCGACCGTCACCGCCTCCTCCTGTGGTCGGGCCGCACCGCCGACGAGGAGGAAGGGGTGCGCGGCGCGCTCCTGCCGCTGCTCAGCGGCGTGCACCGCGAGAGTTTCCCCGTCCTGCCGACCACCACGCCCGCCGGAACCGCACCCGGCCCGGTGCGCGGCGCGGCCGTCACCGTCTCCGCCCTCGCCTCGCGCGCCGTGCACCAGGCCCGTACGTCGGACGCCTCGCACCCCCGGCCGGTCGCGCTGCTCTTCCCGGGCCAGGGCTCGCAGCACGCCGGGATGGCCGCCGGCCTCTACCGGCGCGATCCCGTGTTCACGGCGGCCGTCGACGCGGCGCTCTCCCACATGGGCGAGGAGGCCTCTCGTATCCGCGCCGACTGGCTGGATCCCGCCCGCGCCGCCATCGGCATCGACGACGTACGCCGGGCCCAGCCGCTCCTGTTCGCGGTCGACTACGCGCTCGGCTGCCTCGTCCTCAGCTGGGGCGTGCGCCCGACGGCCTTCCTCGGCCACAGCGCGGGCGAGCTGGTCGCCGCCGTCTTCGCCGGCGTCGTCTCGCTGAAGGACGCGGCTCATATGGTGCAGGCCCGGGTCCGCGAGGCCGTGAAGATCCCCGCGGGCGGCATGCTCGCGGTGGCCGCGGGGGAGGAGCAGCTGCTCCCGTATCTGACGCAGGATGTGGGCATCGCGGCCGTGAACGCCAACCAGCAGGTGATGCTGGCCGGTTCGAAGGAACCGCTCGCCGAGGTCGCCGCCCGGCTCAAGGCCGACGGCCACACCGTCGTCACGGTCCCCGCGACAAGTCCCTTCCACTCCCCGGCCATGGCCCCCGCGTCCGACGCCGTGGAGATCGCCTACCGCGGCATCCCGCTGCGCGAGCCCAAACGGCCGCTGTACTCCGGCTATACCGGCACGCTGATGCGCCCCGACGAAGCGCGCAGCCCGCGCTTCTGGGCCCGCCAGATCACCGACACCGTGTACTTCCGCAAGGCCCTCGACGAGCTCCTGGCCGCCGACGACGTGCTCCTCGTCGAGGCAGGCCCCCGCCAGACCCTCACCGCCTTCGCCCGCCGCCACCGCTCCGTACGCCTCGGCGCCGGCGCCGTGACCCCGCTCCTGCCGGCCCGCACCGGCACGCCCGAGGCCGACCGTCAGTCGGTGCTCACGGCCGCCGCGCGGATCTGGACCGAGGGCCACGACCTCGACCCGGCTGCGGTGTCCCGGCTGTGGACCTGGAGTGAACCGGACCCGTCCGACCCGTCCGAGGGCCGCGCGCCGCGTGCCCGCGCGGAGGTGCAGCCCGCATGAGGTACGTGACCCGGGCCCTGCGCGAGATCTACACCTCGCTGAGCGCGGCGGGCTGGATCTGGGTGGGGCTGCACACGATGGGGCCGCAGGTGCCGGCGGTCGTCCGGCGCCTGATGGACCCGCCGGCCGCGCACCCGGAGCAGCTCTGCCCGCACATCCCGCTGACCCGCACGGAACGCGCGCTGCAACGCCAGCTCATGGCACCGATCGGGGACAAGGACTGACCGCCATGCACCGCTTCCCCGTCCTGACCATGTGAAAACCTCACCTCGTGGGGATGAGCCCGACACTGGCCGCGGCCTGGGGTTCCTCGCAGAATCGTCCGTGAACGGACCGAGAACGCTTCACACGATGCAGAGGGAGCTCATCTCCATGACACCCGTTTCGACCTGCCCTCGTGCTCAGTCAGCCGAGTTCGGCACGGATGCCCACCGCTCCACCCTGTCCGGCCTGGTGATCGAGAACCTCGACGCCCGTCCCGACAGCCCGGTCGCCCTCTGGACGCTCTGCGCCGCGCCGGTCACCGGCCCGGCGGCGGTACGGCCGGTCGCATGACCACTGCCAGGTACGAGCGGACGGCGGCGCCGCTGGTAGCTGGCGACGCACTCGTCGGCTTCAAGTCCCATCTGAAGCCGACCGTGGTACCGGACGACGCCGCCTATCTGGTGTCCCGGCGCGGGGTGACGGCTCTGCACGGAAGCGACGCGGAGATCCTCGTCCCCCTGCTCGACGGGACCCGGACCGTCGCAGCGGTGCAGCGGGAGGCGGCACTGCAGCTGGGCCCCGAGCAGGTCGAAGCGGCCCTTCGGGCCTTGGCCGACGCCGGGTTGATCCGCTTCACCGCTCCGGCGGGGGCCGCCGCACCCACGGTGGCCCCCGCCCGGGCGGAGGCGGAGGCCTACTGGGACCTGGCCGGGCTCGACGGCGGCCGGGCCGTCGCCGACCTGGCCCGCGCCGCGATCGCGATCGACGCCGTCGACGGCCCCGACCCGGAGCCGGTGGCCGAGGCCTGCCGGGCCTCCGGCATCCCCGTGGCCGACGATCCGGGCTCCGCGGACCTCGTCCTCGTCCTGTGCGACGACTACCTCTCCGGCCGGCTGGCCCTCGTGGACGCGGAGCACCGCGCCGCCGGGCGGCCGTGGCTGCCGGTCAAGCTGTGCGGTACGGACCCGTGGGTCGGCCCGTTCTTCCGGCCGGACTCCGGCCCCTGCTGGCACTGCCTCGCCGTACGGCTGCGCGTCCACCGCAACTCCGAACTGCCGGTCCGGCGCGCACTCGGCCTCGACGGCCCTGTGCCGCGTCCCACCGCGGGGCTGGCCGCGGGCCGCGCGATCGCCGTACACCTCGCCGTCCTGGAGAGCGCCAAGTGGCTCGCCGGGCTGCGCAGTCCGGAGCAGGAGCGCCTGCACACGCTGGACACCCTGCGGCTGCGCACCGCCGGCCACCCGGTGAGCCGGCTGCCGCAGTGCGCGCAGTGCGGCGACCCCGGACTCGTGGCTCGCAGGACCATGGCGCCCTTCCTCCCCGTCTCCCGCCCCAAGACCGCGGTGGCCGGCGGCGGTGAACGGGCCCTGACCGCCGGGCAGATGCTCCACACGTACGGACACCTGGTGGACGACGTGACCGGAGTCGTCAAGGAGATCCGCAGGGCCCCCGGCCCCGACTTCTCCCACACGTACGTATCCGGCCACAACTTGGCCATGGAATCCACCTCGTTCGCCGCCCTGAGCACCGGCCTGCGCGCCCTCAACGGCGGCAAGGGATGCACCGACGAAGCGGCCCGCACCGGCGCCCTGTGCGAGGCGGTCGAGCGCTACAGCGGCACCCGGCACGGCGACGAACTCGTCGTACGCGACTCCCTGTGCGGCCTCGGCGAGGCCGCCCTCCACCCCAACGCCTGCCAGTTGTACGGACCTCGGCAGATCGAGGACCGTGAGCGGTGGAACGCGCGGCACGCCCGCTTCCACCACGTCTCACGGCCGTTCGACGAGGACCGGCCCACCGACTGGACCCCGGTCTGGTCGCTCACCGACGGCGTCCAGCGGCTGCTGCCCACCTCCATGCTCTACTTCGCGCGCAGCGACACACAGGCGGCCGACCCCGCGGGGGACGGCCTGTGGGCCGACTCCAACGGCAATGCGGCGGGCAGCAGCCCCGAGGACGCGCTGGTGCAGGGCTTCCTGGAACTCGTCGAGCGCGACGCCGTGGCCCTGTGGTGGTACAACCGGACCCGCCAGCCCGCCGTGGACCTGGACTCCTTCGCCGACGGGCGCACCGAGCGGATCCTCGGCGGATTCCGCCGCGCGAAACGCGTCGTCTGGGCCCTCGACCTCACCTCCGACCTGGGCATCCCGGTGATCGCCGCGCTGTCGCGCCGCACCGACAAACCCCAGCAGGACGTGCTCTTCGGCTTCGGCGCGCACTTCGATCCCCGGGTGGCGCTGCGCAGCGCGCTCCTGGAGATGGGTCAGCTGCTGCCCGCGGTGTGCGAGGCGCAGCCGGACGGGACGGGCTACCGGATCGCCGACCCGGAACCGGTGGCGTGGTGGCAGGGCGCCACCGTGGCCAACCAACCCTACCTGGTGGCGGACCGGACCCGCGCACCCCGCACGCCCGCCGACTGGACCGTGACCCGCAGCGGCGATCTGCTCGACGACGTCCGCACCATCACGGACCTGGTCCGGGGCAAGGGAATGGACCTGCTGGTCCTCGACCAGACCCGGCCGGACCTCGGCCTTCCCGTGGTGAAGGTGCTGGTGCCCGGGCTGCGCCACTTCTGGGCGCGCTTCGCGCCGGGCCGACTCTTCGACGTACCGGTGGCGCTCGGCCGGCTCGACGGACCCACGCCGTACGAACAGCTCAACCCCATCCCGCTGTTCGTGTGAGCGCGGCGACGGCCGGCGGGCGGATCAGGGGCGAGGGGAACGTCGAAGGAGTGAGGCGGGCGTGACGAGGGCGGGGGAGTCCGGCGGCGGTACGGAACGGGGCGAGGACGCGTTCGTCGCCTCGGCGGACCGGTTCGCCGAGGTCGCCGCGGAGCTGGCGGCGCCGAAGGCGGCCGTTCTGACGCACGCACAGCTGGAGGAACTCCTGGGCGCGGATGCGCGAGGTCGCCCGGCAGCTGCTCCATGCCACCTGGCGCTGCGGGCCGGGGAGGAGGAGCGTGTGGCGGAGGTCGTCGACGCCGCGGGCGTCGAGCGCACCCGGATCGAGCGCGGCCGCCGCCGCAGGCTGGCCACGGTGTTCGGAAAGGTCACCGTGACCCGGATCGCCTATCGCGGTACGGGAGTCGAGGATCTACACCCGGCCGACGCGGCCCTGAACCTGCCGAGCGGGATGCACGCGCACGGACTGGCGCGATCGAGGCCACGCGCGACAGCTTCGCCGAGGCGTGCGAGCGGGTCAACGCCGTCACCGGCGCCGGAGTCGGGCACCGCCAGATCCAGGAACTCGTCCTCGCCGCCGCGGCCGACATCGACGCCTTCTACGACGCCCTCGTACCGGCCCCCTGCACCGACACCACGCCGCTGATCCTCTCGGTGGACGGTCTTGGCGTGGTGATGCGGGCCGGCAAGGGGAGCGCTGGCACCGGGCTCGCGGGCACCACCGGCAGCCGCACGGACGCCGCCGACAGCCGTGCGCGCGTCCTCAACAGCCCCGCGCACCCCACCGAAAGCGCCGCTGCCGGCCCCGGAAGCGCTTTGTCGACACGCCATGCGTCCGCGACGAAGAATGGCCGAAAACGGACCGCCACCGTCGGCTCCGTCCACGACGCCGACCCCGTGCCGCGCACCGTGGACGAGGTCATCGCCGACCCCGGCCGCTCCGCAGCGGTCGCCGCCGGGCCGCCCGCAGTGCGGCAGCCCGGCCCGCGCCCGGGCTCGACATAGCTGTGCGGTGCGGTGAACGACTCCGCCGCGGAGGTGGTGGCCGCCGTGTTCGACCGGGCCGCGCAGCGCGACCCCGGCCGGCGCCGCCCCTGGGTGGTCCTGGTCGACGGGGACCGCCGGCGCATCGACTCCGTCCGCGCCGAGGCGCGGCGCGGCACCGCACATCTTGTCGACCTCGTCCACGTGCTCGAACTCCTGTGGCGTGCGGCCCTGTTCCTGTACGGCGAGGGCGACCCGCGCGCCGGAACCCGGGTCGCCCGGACGGCGCGCACGCTCCTGACGGCCGGCGCGCAGGCCGCCGCCGCCGAGCTCCGGGCGGCCGCCCGGACCGCTCCGTCCGGCGGCGCGCGGCATACGGGAATCGACGCGGCCGTGGACTGTCTGATCGAGAACGCCGAATTCCTGCGCTATGGCACAGCATCGGAACGCGGGTGGCCGGTCGCGACCGGAGTGATCGAGGGCACCTCCCGCCATCTGACGGTCGAGGACCGTCTGGAAATGGCCGGTGCCCGCTGGAGCCCGGGCGGCGCCGAGGCCGTACTGAAATTGCGCGCGGTTCGCGCCAGTTTCGGAGCCTGTTGGGTCTGGCATCAGCAGCAGGAATCCCTGCACAATCATCAGAAACGCTACCCCAGCCCGCTGTCCCTCAACCCCCTTGCACAAGACCCTCATTTGATCTGCACCGAACGTCGCCTATGCTCTCGCTCATTGTGTTCGAGAAGCGCAGATGGGGGAGATATTATGCGCCGCTCAGACTCCTCTGTCGACCCGACGGAAGCGGCTGTGGGCGAAGGAATGCTGCGCCGGAGCCGTGATCTGCCCGCTCCGCGGATGGCCGAGGTCATCCTGATCGCGGCGATCTGCTGTTACACGGGCATCACCGTTCTGAACATCCTCAACTCGGGGGTCCACGGCCTCGGTCTGGCGGCTGCCGGAGCCTGCCTGACCGTGCTCTTCGCGCTCCAGATCCTGCACTCCCAGCCGGGCGCACGCCGCGCCCCGGCCCGGCGCCGGGCCCTGACCCTGGGTCTCCAGGTCCTCGTCACGTACCTTCCGCTCGTCGCTTTCGAGGCGCAGTGGGGCGCCATGGCGGGATTCCTCGCGGGCTCCCTGCTGCTGCTCCTGCCGCCGCGCCCCGGCTGGATCCTGTACGGACTGGTGGGTGTCTCGATGCTAGTGCCCCCGGTCCTCGGCGGCCGGTCGGTGCTCGACAGCGCCTACCTCGTCCAGACCACCCTGCTGACCGGCCTGGTGACCTTCGGACTCGCGCGGCTCTCGGACCTCGTCCGGGTCCTGCACGAGAGCCGGGGCGAGCTGGCCCGGGCCGCCGTCACCCGCGAACGTCTGCGCTTCGCGCGGGACTTGCACGACCTGCTCGGCTACAGCCTGTCCGCGATCCAGCTGAAGGGCGAGCTGATCCACCGCCTGATCGCGGCCAACCCGGAGATGGCCAAGCAGGAGATCGAGGACGTGCTGGCCATCTCCCGGCAGTCGCTGGCCGACGTGCGGCGGGTGGCGAGCGGCTACCGGGACCTGTCCCTGAAGGAGGAGATCGGCTCGGCCCGCTCGGTGCTGAGCGCCGCCGAGGTCGAGACGGTCACCGACGTCCGGATCGGCTCGGTCAGTTCGCCGGTGGACACGGTGCTCGCCACCGTGCTGCGGGAAGCGGTCACCAACGTGCTGCGGCACAGCCGGGCCACGTACTGCGGGATCACGGCCGTCGAGGAGGACGGTCTGATGACGCTGTCGATCTCCAACGACGGTGTCATCGAGGGGTATTGCGACAGCTCGCCGCACAGCGGCAGCGGTCTGGGGAACCTGGAACTGCGCCTGCGCGCCGTGGGCGGGGATCTGACCATCGACCGGGGGAGCGCTGACGCGTTCCGGCTGGTCGCCCGCGCCCCGGCGCACGGCGAACTGCTGGCCGGCACCGACGGGCCGATGGAGGACGAGGCCGCCTGGATGACGGTCTGAGACAAGTATTCCGGCCCGTCGGCCCGACCCGCCCGAGCCGGACACATTGGTAAGCTCATCAGGATCAAAACCGCGCGGACTGGGGGCTCTCCACGGTGATCAGAATTCTGCTGGCCGAAGACATGAACATGGTGCGCGGAGCGCTCGTCGCACTGCTCAACCTGGAGGACGACCTGGAGGTCGTCCGCGAGGTGGAGCGCGGGGACGAGATCCTCGCCGCCGCCCTGGAAGCCAAGCCGGACATCGCGATCATCGACATCGACCTGCCCGGCCTCGACGGTCTCAGCGCGGCCGTGCAGATCCACGAGCACCTGCCGGAGTGCCGGACGCTGATCCTCACCAGCCTCGGCCGGCCCGGCACCTTGCGCCGGGCCCTGGCGGCCCAGGTCTCCGGCTACCTCCTGAAGGACGACTCCCCGAAGGAACTTGCCAGCGCCGTACGGCGCGTGGCGGCCGGCCAGCGCGTCATCGACTCCGAACTGGCCCTGGCCGCCTGGAGCGGACTCGAGAGCCCGCTGACCGACCGCGAGACCGAGGTGCTGCGCCTGGCCGCCAACGGGTCGGAGGCGGCCGAGATCGCCAAGGAGCTCTACCTGACGCCCGGCACCGTACGGAACTACCTGACGACCGTCGTGGCGAAACTCAACGCACGCAACCGCGTCGACGCCATACGCATCGCCCGCGAGGCGGGCTGGCTGGTCTGACGCGCCGGTGAAGGAACCTTTCGGCGTCAGCAGACACGGGACGGACGGTCTGGACGCGCTCCCATGACCTGGGAGGGCGCCGGCCTAGAGGGGCGCGTCCACGAGCGTGGCCATCCCCGCGGCGTACAGGTAGCCGATGATGTCCTCAGTCACCGACTTCGGCAGCGGGAGCGCGGTCGCCGCGGTGGCGGGCGTGACCGGCCAGGCCAGCATCAGCGTCACCCAGGCCGCCTCGGGCCGGTGCAGGACCACGCGGTGCGGCAGGTCCACGGACTCCAGCACACAGCCCCCGCCGGACTTCGACACCGTGATGACCACGTGGTCCGGGAGCCCGACGCGCTGATCCCCGGGCAGATGGATCAGGACGAGCGGCGCGGCCGGCGAGGACGGGACGACCGACAGGAGCGGCCCCTTCAGGTCGTCCATGCCGAGGGTGCGCACCACCAGAGGCGACAGCCTCTTGAGCGCCGGCAGGATGAACCGGCGCAGATCCTCAAACTCCTGCACCGCGTTCCCGAGGACCACCGGCCCCAGTTCCATCCGCCGCAGCGCCTCGCGTACGGACGGGGCGGGACGGTCGAGCCGCTCCGGACCCCAGGGGCCGGTCAGAAGCAGCGTGTCGTCCTCGGCGCTCCGCTCGACGCGCACGTCCTCGGACAGCGACCACAGATGGACGGATCGGGCTTCCCCCGGCGCGTGCCACATCTCGCACCTCTCTCACTGGCTTGGCGATTATGGGATGCCGGCCGGGCCCCGCGACATCCACCGGTTCATCTGTCGGGCATGAGTTTTTCATAGTGCGGAAGCAAACCCCCGCGCATAGGGCAGGGGTTGGTCATCGGAACCCTCTCGTCTACGCCTGCTTCCGCAGCGGCCGCAGGAAGTCCCGCAGCTCCGCCACCAGGAACTCCGGTCGTTCCAGGGCCGGGAAGTGCCCGCCGGAATCGGCGTCGCACCAGTGCCGCAGATTGGTGAAGCGGCCCTCCAGCCACGGCCGGGGCATCCGGGCGTCCTTGGGGAAGATCGTGATCCCCGTGGGGACGTCCACCTGGTGCAGGGGCACCTTGTTGTGGCTCTCCCAGTACAGACGGGCGGAGGACGTGGCGGTGCCGGTCAGCCAGTAGAGGCTGACCATGTCCAGGAGCCGGTCGCGCGGCACGGCCTTGTCGAGATCTCCGTCGTGATCCGTCCAGGTCCAGAACTTCTCGGTGATCCAGGCGAGCTGGGCCACCGGCGAGTCCGCGAGACCGTAGCCGAGCGTCTGCGGGCGCGTGGACTGGATCGCCGAGTAGCCGGACTCGTTCTTCTGGAACTCCTTCAGGGCCGCGAGCCCCGCATAGTCGCGCGGGCTCAGCTCCACCTCGCCCTCCGGCGGGCCCGCGAACGCCATCGTCAGATGGATGCCCGCCAGCCGGTCCGCCGCCGTGTGCCCGAGCTGGGCGGTGACGAACGCACCCCAGTCACCGCCGTGCGCCGCCCAGCGCCCGTAGCCGAGGCGGTCCATCAGCTCCGCCCACGCGTCCGCGATGCGCTCGACTCCCCAGCCGGGACCGGCCGGGGAGTCGCTGAATCCGTAGCCGGGGAGCGAAGGGCAGACGACGTGGAAGGCCTCCGCCGGGTCGTCGGGCGAGGTCAGCGGCTCGACGAGGTCGAGGAACTCCACGACGCCGCCAGGCCAGCCGTGCGTGAGCAGCAGCGGCAGGGCGTCCGGGTGCGGGGAGCGGGCATGCAGGAAGTGGAGGCCCAGACCGTCGATCTCCGTACGGAACTGGGGCACGGCGTTCAGCCGCGCCTCCGCGCCGCGCCAGTCGTAGCCGTCGCGCCAGTACGCGGCCAACTCCCGTATGTACGCCAGCGGGACACCCTGCGACCAGTCGTCCACGGTCTCCTGGTCAGGCCAGCGCGTGTCCGCGAGCCGCCGGCGCAGATCGGCGAGGGCCTCGTCGCCGATGGCGATGCGGTAGGGGTGGACGTCCGTACTCATGCAGCCCTCCAGGCCGAGGCGGTGGGCTCCCATGGTGGCCACCGGGGCCTTGAGCCATCCTCCAGAGCTGCTGGACAGGGGTGCAGCAGGGTGGACACCCTCGACGGGAGGAGCAGCCGTGACCGATCTCTACTCCGGGGTTCTGGAGTTCTACGCCCGGCAGATGCCGCTGATGGAGGAGGGCCGGATCGAGGAGTACGCCGACACGTTCACCGAGGACGGCGTCTTCGAACACGCCCTCGGCTGGCGTCTGGAGGGCCGCGAGCAGCTCATCGAGGGCACCCGCTCCGGCCTGGCCCGCTACGCCGGCAAGGCGCTGCGGCACTGGCACGACCGCTTCACCGTGGACCGCCGCCCGGACGGCGCCCTGGACGTCACCTACCTCGCCATGGTCAGCCTGGTGGACGAGCAGGGCCAGGTGACGTTCGAGCCGAGCTGTACGGTGCGGGACGTCCTGGTGTGGAGCGAGGAGGGCGCGGGCGGCGGCCGGTGGCGCACCCGGTCACGCTTCCTGCGGCACGACACGTCGGATATGAGCCGGGTCTGGGAGGGCAGGCTCACCGGACGTACCTGAGCGAGAGGACACAGAGACAGTGGATCGCATGCCGGACCCCGACGTGCTCGACAACAGGGCGCTGGGCCGGGCCACCCTCGCCCGCCAGCTGCTGCTGCGACGGCACGCCATGACGGCCACCGAGGCCATGGAGCACCTGGTCGGTCTCCAGGGCCAGCTGGCCAACCCGCCCTACCTGGGCCTGTGGTCGCGGCTCTCCAAGTTCGCGATCATGGATCTCACCGCGCTCCTGACCAGCCGCAAGGCCGTACGCGGCGGGCTGATGCGCGGCACGCTGCACGTCGTGACGGCACGGGACTTCCTGCGGCTGCGGCCCGTCCTGCAGCCCGTGCACGACAAGGCGCAGCGCGGGTTCTTCCGGCGCGACACCGAGGGGATGGACCTCGGCGAACTGGCCGCGTTCTGCGCCTCGGTCCTCGATGAGCGGTACTCCACCAACGTCGAGCTGCGCAAAGCCCTGGCGGCGAAGTGGCCCGAGCGCAACGCCACTTCGCTGCTGCACTCGGTGCAGTACCTGCTGCCCACGGTCTACGTACCGCCCGGCGGCACCTGGGGCACGGGTGGCTCGACCCCGCTGGCCACCGTCGACTCCTGGCTCGGCACGCCGCTGCCGGAGTCCGACGGGCCCTCGGAGATGATCCTGCGCTACCTCGCGGCGTTCGGCCCGGCCTCCGTCAAGGACATCCAGGCCTGGTCGGGACTGACACGGCTCAAGCAGCCGGTGGACGAACTGCGCCCGAAACTCGTGACGTTCCGCTCGGCGGAGTCCGGCGTCGAGCTGTTCGACCTGCCCGATGCGCCGCGTCCCGACGCCGGCACGCCCGCGCCGGTCCGGTTCCTGCCCGAGTTCGACAACCTCCTGGTGGCCCACGCCGACCGCACCCGCGTGATCAGCGACGAGCACCGGGCGATCACCAACACCCGCAACGGAGGCGTCGCGGCCACCGTGCTCGTGGACGGCAAGGTCGCGGGCCGCTGGCGCCTGGTGCGCGCCAAGAAGGCGGTGACGCTGGAGATCGAGCCGTTCGCGCCGTTCGCCGCGTCCGACAGGAAGCAGGTGCTCGCCGAGGGCGAGGCGCTGCTGGCCTTCGCCGGGGAGGACGCGGAGGAGCGGGACGTACGTTTCGTGTGACGGCGGGACGTACGGCGGCAGGGCATACGGCGGCAGGGCATACGGCGGCGGGCGCCCGGAGAGGATCTCTCCGGGCGCCCGCCGCCTCTGTGCGCCGTCCGCGCCCGTTCAGTCCCGCAGACGCAGCGTCGCCAGATAGTGCACCGCCGACTTCTCCACCGACTTCAGCTCCCACCGGGTGCCTTCGAGGATCCGGTCCAGGTCCGCCGGCGGGATCATCGCGTACTCGAACCAGTCGCTCGCCAGGAGCCGGTCGCGCAGCCGGATACGGACGAACCCCTCGGGGCGGCCGCGCTCGCTGTTCCACTGCTCGTAGCTGAGCCGGTCGGGCGGCGTGGGGACGTCGAGGCCGTCGCCGAACAGCAGCGCGCCGGGAGCGGCCACCTCGGCGAGCGCGTCGAGGATCGCGCGGGCCCGCTCCGGCGTGCCGAGCAGACCGGTGCCGTTGCCGAGCAGCAGGAACGAGTCGAAGCGGCCGATGCCCTCCGGCAGACCCGTGAACTCGGCCTGGACCACGTCGAGTCCACGCTCGCGGGCCACCTCGACGACCCCGGGCGAGGAGTCCACGCCGAGGACTTCGTGCCCGGACTCCAGGAGCGCCAGACCGTGGCGTCCGGCGCCGCAGCCGACGTCGAGGACCCGGCCCTGGGCGCGCTCGACCGCCCACTGTTCCGTCTGCGGCCACTGGTCCTGCGGCTCGAAGTACTTGCCGGCGTCCTGCGCGATGATGAAGCCGTCGTCGCGCTCCACCACCTCGAAGGCCAGGTCGCGGCCGCCGCCGCCCTCCCAGCAGCGGCGGAGCACGGCGCCGAACGGGTCGCCGAGTACGGGCTCGTGGCCGGGGGCACCTGCGGCGCCCGCCGGGGTGCTGGTAGCCGTGGTCATGTGGCTTGTTCCCTTCTGTGGTGGGCTCTTGAGCTCGTGTGCTGGTGGGGGGTTGCGCTCAGGGGCGCAGTTCCGGGGTGAACTCGAGGACCGCCACCGTCCAGACGTGTCCCGCGCCCACGCCGTACGCGAGCAGCAGATCGCCCGGCTCCGGTGCGCCCGTCTCCACCAGGTGGTGCAGACCGACGAGCTGGTCCCCGGCGCCGAGCTGCCCGTGCTCCAGGAGCCAGTCGTACGGAGTGGCCTCGCGCGTGAACCCGAGCGGGCCGCGGACGGCGGACTGGGCGATCGGCTCGGGGAACGTGGTGTGCACACACCACCGGACCGAGGCCAGATCGCGGCCGGCGTCCGACAGCGCCTCGTCGACGGCCGCCGAGGAACCCTTCTGCAGTCGCGCGAGGACCTCCTCGAACGCGAAGTCGTTCTCGGCGGCCTCGAAGTAGTCCCGTTTGCGGGACCGCAGGTCGACTGCGCGCCCGCCCTCGAACGGCGCCCGGGTCCACGGGCCGAGCCCGCGGTCCATGATCTCCAGGGACGAGTCGGACACGGAGGCCGTGGCGAGGATGCGGGCGATCCCTCCGCCGGTGGACAGCACTGCCGCCCCGCCTCCGTCCCCGTAGACCATCTGCTCGTCAGTGTTCCAGCGGTCCAGATACGGCAGATGGAAGGCGTCGCCCGAGGTGATGAGCGCCGCCTTGCTGCCCGGGCGGGCGGTCAGATGGGAGGCCGCGAGCTCCAGCGCGGACAGTCCGCCGTTGCAGCCCTGCCGTACCTCGTACGCGGGGGCACCGCCGCCGCCCAGCACCTCGTGCTCGACGTAACTGGCGGGCGACCACACGTCCCTGCCCTGGTGGCCGGAGTACGCGTGCAGCACCAGGCCGACGTCCTCGGGCCGCAGCCCGGAGCGTTCCAGCGCCTGCCGGCCCGCCCGGGCGGCGAGCACCGGACCCGGTTCGTCCTCGGCCGCGACGCGCACGGCACGGTAGCCGCTCACCGCACGGGCGCGGTCGGTGTAGCGGCCCGCGGCCACCGCGTCCTCCGCCGTCTCGATCCGGGACGGCAGGGCGCTACCCGTACCGGCCACGTACAAGTTCTCCCAGCGCACGGGTCGTTCCTCCTCGTCTCAGTGGCTTCTTCGGTGGCTTCTCCGGCGGCCGGTGCCGTGGCCGCGGGTCAGGCGGGGGCGGACTCCATGGACTCCATGCGGCCGGCGAGCAGCGCCGGGGTGGGCGCCCGGTACAGTTCGCGCACCGGGACGCGCCGGCCCAGCTCCTCGTGGATCCGGCCGGTCAGGACGGTCGCGAGGAGGGAGTGGCCGCCGAGGTCGAAGAAGCTGTCGTCGGGCCCCACGTCGGCGCGTTGCAGCACCTCGGCGAACAGGGCGGAGACGGTGCGCTCCACGGTGGCGGTCCCGGGGGCGGCGGACGGGCGCGTCCCCGAGCGGGCCGCCGCGTCTGCCGGGGGAGCGTCCGCTGCATCCAGAGCCGTCCCCGCGGCAGGTGCGGAGGCCGTCGTGTCCGGGGCGGGCAGGGCCGACCGGTCCACCTTTCCGTTCGCGTTCAGCGGCAGTTCGTCGACCTGGACGAACACCGCCGGGACCAGGTGCCCGGGCAGCCGCGCCTCGGCGCGGCGGCGCCACTGCGCCGGCCTGCCGCGTCCGACGACGTACGCCACGAGCCGCATCCCGCCGGGTCCTTGCTGCGGGACCACCGCCGCCCGGTCGATGTCCGGATCGTGCAGCAGAGCCGCTTCCGCCTCCCCGGGCTCGACACGGAAGCCGCGGATCTTGACCTGGTCGTCGGTGCGTCCGAGGTAGACGACCTCGCCGTCCGGGTCGCGCCGCACCAGGTCGCCGGTGCGGTACATGCGGGTGCCGGGCGGGCCGAAGGGGTCGGCGACGAACCGCTGGGCGGTCAGGGCGGGCCTGCCCCGGTAGCCCCGGGCCACTTGGACACCGGCGAGGTACAACTCGCCGGTGCCGGCGGGCTGCAGCTCCTCGTCGAGCACGTACGTGCGCATCCCGGTCAGCGTGTCCCCGAGCGGGACGGTGGACGGCCACTCGGCGGGCGCCCCGTCCAGGCTGCAGGCGGTGACGGCGTGCGTCTCGGCGGGACCGTAGATGTTGTGCACCCGAAGGCCGCTGCCGTCGGGCCGCGGCGCGCGCAGCGCGAACGGCCGGATGATCCCGTCGACGTGCAGCGCCTCGCCGCCCTGCAACACGTCCTCGAGCGCGGGCAGCGAGCTGCCCCGCGACCAGGCGGCGGTGAACAGGGCGTCGATCACCGCGGTCGGTGCGTACAGCTCGTTCACCCGCTGCCGGTCGCACCACTGCGCCATGGCGTCCATGTCGGTGCGGATCTCGTCGGGCGGGATGACGAGCGTCTGCCCGGAGACGAGCGCGGCGAGGATCTCCTGCACGGAGAAGTCGAAGCCCACGGCGGTGAACTGGGCCGTGCGCTTTCCCTCCCGGACCGGCAGCTGTGCGACATGCCAGGTCAGCAGGTTGGACAGCCCGCGGCACGGCATGACGATGCCCTTGGGCACCCCGGTGGACCCGGAGGTGTAGACGACGTAGGCCGGGTGCTCCGCCCGCAGCAGCGACCGGTCCGGGTTGCCGGGCGCCGGGACCGGCCCTGCGGCCAGCGCGGGGTGGCCGGCGGTGAGGGCCACGGCGGGGCCGGCGTCGCGCAGCATGAAGGCGATGCGCTCGTCCGGATAGCCGGTCTCCACGGGCAGATACGCGGCGCCGGCCTTGAGAGCGGCCACCATGGCGACGATCAGGTCGGTCGACCGGGGCAGCAGGACGGCGACCACGCTCTCCGGGCCCACGCCCGACTCCATGAGCCGGGCCGCCACTTGGTTGGCACGGGCGTTCAACTGGGCGTAGGTGAGGACGTCTTCCTCGTACACGACGGCCTCTGCGTCCGGCGTGCGGGCTGCCTGCCGCTCGAACAGATCGGCCGGGAGCGGCAGTTGCTCCGTTTCAGCGGCCTGCCCGCGCAGCGAGGCCGGACGAAGGTCCTGCCAGCGTTCTTCGACCCGGGCCAGCGCGCTGTCGAGGTCCTCCGGCGCGTGCACCGCGTGCCAGCCCTGCGGCGGGTGCGGTCCGTCCGGCCACAGGGAGTGCTGGCCCTCGTCGTTGACGAGGACCCGATGACGACGGGAGGGATCCTCGAAGGGATTCACCGGCTCGGCCCCGCCGGCGCCGAGGCCAGCCGCTCCGCCGCCAGATCCAGGCCGGTGCGCAGCAGGGAGGCCAGCTCCTCCACGTCGGAGCGCTCGTAGACGAGCGTCGGGATGAGCTGGACGCAGCCCGGACCCGGCTGGACCGTCAGTCCGGCCTCGCGCAGCGCGCCCACCGTCTGGATCACATGGAATTGCGGGAGCCGCTGCCCGTCGGTGCCGAGCCGCAGGGCCTGGAAGCAGCCCACACCGCCGTGCCCGGTCACCAGCTGATGACCGCCGAGTGCGGCCAGCGCGTCCTCGAGCAGCTTGCCGGTCTCGCGGGCCCTGCGGGGAGCGTCGAGCCGCTCCAGCTCGTCGATCGAGGCGATGATCGCGGCACATGTGGTGGGGGCGCCGGCCTGGGTCTCGCCATGCATGAGGGGCGCGTTCTCGCGTTCGTACGTTTCGCAGACGTCGTGCGAGACGAGCACGACGGCGGCGGCGCAGGTCCCGTTGGTCAATCCCTTGGAGGCGAGCAGGAGGTCCGGGCGCATCGGCCAGGCCTCGGAGGCGAACGCGAGGCCGGTCCGGGCGAAGCCGGTCGCCACCTCGTCGGCCACCAGCAGGAAGCCGTGCTCACGGCGCAGCTCGTCCAGCGCCGTCAGGAGGGACTCCGGCAGCGGGAACGCGCCCGAGCCGAGCACCGGTTCGACCACCACGGCCGCCACCTGGTCGCCCTCGGCCGCCATCAGCCGCCGTAGCTCCGCCGGGTCGTCATGGGCGACGTGCCGCACCCAGCGCCGGTCCACGGCGTACATGTCCTGGCCGAGGTCCTCGCCGGTCAGGGCGTGGGAGCCGTACGTCGTGCCGTGGTAGCTGCCGGTGAGGCCGACGATCAGGCGGCGCCGGCCATCGCCGCGCAACGCCTGGTACTGGCGGGCGAGTTTCATCGTCAGGTCGTTGGCTGCGCCTCCCGAGGTGCTGAAGACCACGCGGCCGAAATGCTCGGGGCCGGCCAGATCGAGCAGGGCCCGCGACGCGTCCACGGCGGGCTGGTGGGCCGAGCGGAAGACGGGGAGGTACGACGCGGTGCGCAGCGTGTCCGCGATCGCGTCGGCCACCCGGGGGTTGTTGTAGCCGAAGTTCACGTTCCACAGCCCGCTGGTGCCGCACAGCCGCCAGCGCCCGTCCGCGAAGAGCACCCGCGTCCCCTCCGCACGGACGGCCGTGCGCGCCGGGTCCCCGAAGACGCCGGGCGGGGCGAACTGTTCCCACAGCGGGTATCGAGTCGCCTTCGTCATTGCTTCCTCCTCGGTCGGCAAGCCCAGCGGATGCTGGCACCGGGGCCTCCAGGACCGGTCGAGGGCGGGTACAGGAGGTCTGGGGCGGGGCGCCCCCTGCCTGCTCGCCCGGCCCCGGCGCGCACGGGCCCGCTCTTGGCTCGACCAGGACTGTGGAGCCGGCCGCGACACTGCCCGCACTGTCGACCGGCGGAAGGACCCGGAGATGTACGACGTGATCATCGTGGGCAGCGGCTCGGCCGGCGGGGTGCTGGCCGCCCGGCTCAGCGAGGACCGCGCGCGGCGCGTGCTGCTGCTGGAGGCCGGCCCGGACGACGCCGCCTTCCGGGGGCCCCGGCACATGTGGGGATGGGCGGACGAACGGGGCCCGCTGCCGCGCGGGCGCATCCTCGGCGGCTGCTCGGCCGTCAACGCCGCCATCGCCCTGCGGGCGCCCGCCGCCGACCACGACGCCTGGGCCGGAACATGGGGCATACGCGGCTGGGGATCCGAGGAGCTCGCGCCCCGCTACCGTGCCGTCGCCCGGCGCGTGCCGGTCCGGCGTCCCGCCGAGTCCGAACTCAGCCCGCTCAGCCGCGCGTTCCTCGACGCCGCCGGAGCCCTGGGCCACAAGCCGGTCGAGGACCACGACGCCCCGGGGACGGTCGGCGCGGGCCCGGTACCGCTGAACGAGACCGGCGGCGTACGGCAGAGCACCGCGCTCTGCTATCTGGCCGAGGCCCGCACCCGCCCCAACCTGACCGTCCGCACCGGCGCCCTCGTCGCCGACGTCCTCCTCGACGGCAGGCGCGCAACGGGCGTACGCCTGGCGGGCGGTGAGGTGGTCCGGGCGGACGTCACCGTGCTCGCCGCGGGCGCCTACGCCACGCCCGCCCTGCTGCTGCGCAGCGGCATCGGCGCGCCCGCGACCCTGCGCGCCGCCTCGGTGGACGTGGCGCACGAACTGCCCGGGGTGGGGCGGCGACTCCAGGACCACCCGCTGCTGGCCCTGCGCCTGTACGGGCCCGCAGGCATCGCCGCACCGATGTTCCAGACACTCCTGACCCTGGGCGAGAGCCAGGTGCCCGAGCAGCATGTCCTGGTCGGGGCGCCGCCGCCCGCACCCGGCTGGGGCCCGGACGCCGACGGCAACCTGCCGTTCGTCGTGAGCACCGGACTGCTGCGCCCCCGCTCCCGCGGCGAGGTCCGGCTGTACTCGGCCGACCCCGCCGAGCAGCCCGACATCCGCCTCGGGCTGCTCACCGACCCCGCGGACGTGCCCGGCCTGCGGACCGGTCTGCGCGAGGCGCTGCGCCTGGTGCACGCCGCGCCCTTGCGGGATCTCGTACGAGGCGGGCTCGACGCCCTGCCGTCACCGGAGGCCGGCGACGAGGTCCTCGACCGGTGGGCGGCCGCCCGCGTGTGCACGTACCACCATCCCGTCGGCACCTGCGCCATGGGCCGCAGCCCCGAGCAGGGCGCCGTCGTGGACGAGCGGTGCGCGGTGCACGGACTCGACGGGCTTCGGGTGGTCGACGCCTCCGTCTTCCCCGAGGTGCCGAGCGTGAACACGAACCTGCCGGTGATGGCGGTCGCCGAGCATGCCGCGACCTTGATCTGACCCGCGGCGGGGAGCGGGAAAACACAACTGCCGCCGTACGGACGACTGGTGAAGAGGCCGTCCGTACGGCGGCAGTCGCCGCACCGGGGCGGGTCAGACGGTGGTGACCACCTCGTCGTACTCCAGGCGCGGCAGCCGCGGGCCCCAGGCGTCCTCACCGGGCTTGCCGATGTTCATCACGACGAGCGCCGTGTGCGTACCGTCGGGGAAGAACTCCTTGTCGAGCCCCTCGTGGTCGAATCCCGACTGCGGCCCGGCGGCCAGGCCGGCGGCCCGCAGTCCGATCACGAAGTAGCCGATCTGCAGGGCGGAGTTGAAACGGGCCGACTCGGCGCGGTCGTTCGGGTCGCCGTAGAAGACGTCCTTGGCCTGCGGGAAGTAGGGGAAGAGGCGCGGCAGTTCCTCATGGAACTCCAGGTCCGCCGCGAGGATGGCGATGAGCGGCGCCGCCGCCGTCTTGTCCCGGTTGTTGTCCAGCATGTGGGGCAGCAGCCGCGCCCGCGCCTCGTCCGAGCGCACCAGCACCAGACGCAGCGGTGTGGTGTTGAACTCGGTCGGCCCGTTCTTCACCAGCTCATAGACGGCTCGTACGGTCTCCTCGGGGACCTCTTCGTCCGTGAAGGCGTTGGCGGTGCGCGCGTTGTGGAAAAGCAGGTTCTGCGCATCCTCGGCGAGCTGCAACGGGTTGGTCTGGGCGGTGGTCATGGGGGTTCCCTTCCTTTCGGTCCGACGCACCCACCACTGTGGCAACGGGACCTCGAATCTCGGTCGAGCTGTGCCCCGCAAGCGGCGCTGTGCGTACGGGAGTTCGGAGGCCGGCGTACAGGAGCGGATCAGTGCACCGGCACCGCGTCCTCCGCGTCCGGGTCGCGCACCAGCGTCCGGCGCGGCAGCGTCGGCATCAGGACCAGGGCCAGCGCCATCACGCCGACGATGGACCACAGGGCGATCCGGAACGCGCCGCCGAAGGTGAGCGCGGTGCTCTCCGCGCCGGCCCGCTCCAGCGCCGCGGTCACCCGCGGGCTGTCCTCGGGCGCGGACTCGGCGCCGCACAGCGCCTGCCCGCCCGCGTGCTCATTGGACTCGGCACGGCTCTCGGAACACCGCACGAACGCACTGACGATGTCGCCGGTCCGCTCCTGCGCCACCCCGGCGGCCACGAGATCCTGGCGCAGCTGCGGTACGGCCTCCTCGGCGCCCTTGTCGGCCTGCGGGCCGAGGACGCCGAAGAAGACGACGCTCGTCAGCGCGATGCCGAACGCGGAGCCCAACTGCAGCGTGGCGTTGAGGAGCCCGGAGCCGGAGCCGGCGTCCTTGGCGGGCACGTCGGTCAGCGCGATGTCGGCCAGCGGGGCGGAGACCATGCCGAACCCGGCGCCGAGCACCAGCAGGGGCACCAGCTGGTGCCAGAAGCCGAGGCCGCTGCCGAACTGGTCCGTGGCCCACACGTACGAGCCGATCCCGGCGAGCATCAGCAGCGCGCCGGCCTGCGGGACCCGGCGGCCGAAGCGCGGCGAGAGCACGGCGACCGACAGGGCCGCGCCCGGCGCCGCTCCGAGGCAGAACGGCACCCCGCTCATACCGGCCCGCATCGGGGACCAGCCGAGACCGAGCTGCATGTACATGGCCCAGGACAGGAAGAAGATGCCCATGGCCAGGTTGAACAGCAGATAGATGCCGAGGCCGGAGGTGAAGCTGCGGACCCGGAACAAGGGGAGCGACACCAGCGGATAGCCGTCCTTGCGGGTCTTGCCGCGCTGGTACGCCGCGAAGAGGGCGAGGACCGGCAGGGAGGCCGCCATGGAGACGAAACCCCAGACCGGCCAGTCGAGTTCACGGCCCTGGAGCAGCGGGAAGAGCAGCATCAGCAGGCCGACGGTGAGCAGTGCGACGCCGGGCAGGTCGAGCCGTACCCCGCGCGGCCCCTTCGATTCGCGGATCACCCGCAGGCCGATCACGAGCCCGACGATGCCGATCGGCACGTTGAGCAGGAACACCGGCCGCCAGCCGAGACCGAAGAGGTCCCACTGCGTGAGGACCCCGCCGAGCACCATGCCGAGCACGGCGGCCAGACCCGCGATCGCCCCGTACATGCCGAAGGCGGTGCCGCGTTCGCCGCGCGGGAACGTGACGTGGATGATCGCCAGGATCTGCGGGATCATCACGGCCGCCATGGCACCCTGCAGGACGCGGGAGGCGGCGAGCTGCCAGGGTTCGGCGGCGATGCCGCACAGCAGCGACGCGACGGTGAACCCCGTCATGCCGAGCACGAACACCCGCTTGCGCCCGAAGATGTCCCCGAGCCGGCCGCCGGTGATCAGCAGCAGTGCGAACGCGAGGGCGTATCCGGCGGTCACCCACTGGATCGCCGCGTAACTCGCCCCGAGGGTCGCCTGGATCTCCGGGATGGCGACGTTGACGATGGTGACGTCGAGCATGTCCATGAACGCGGCGACCAGGAGCACGACCAGCGCGGCCCAGCGCTTGGGGTCGGGCGGCGCATCCTGGCCGCGGTCGTCCCGCGCCGGCCCGTGCCGCTCGTCCGGGCCCGGTTCCGGATGCTGTACGTCGGGGGCCTCGTGGCGGATCCTCTCCTGGTCGAGTGGCTCCGGAATTCCGGAATCTACAGCCATCACGTACCTCTTTCTCTGTGCTCGCTCGGGCGGACGGCACACGCATCCGCCTGATCGGGTGGGGGGTTGGCCGGCCGCGTCGCGGGCATGACGGCGCCGCTCCCCGGCGCGCCGAGGGAGCGGCACGGGACGCGCGGGTTCCGCCGCGGTCCGCCGGGGTCAGGACCCCCAGCTCACGCCCTCGCTGCCGCCGCGGTACGGGGAGTACGGGCTGTCGGCGGCGGCCGTCAGGTCCGCCCCGCCGTCGATGACGATGATCTGGCCCGTGACCCACGAACTGGACGGCGCGGCAAGGTGCGTGATCCACGGGGCCACGTCCTCGGCCTCGCCGGTGCGGCCGAGCGGATTGGCGGCGGCGAACCCCTTGAAGAGCCCGTCGACTTCCTCGGTGCTCAGCCCGTTCGCGGTGTAGACCTCGGTGCGCACGGCCGACGGCGCCACCGCGTTGACGCGGATGCCGCGCGAGGCCAGCTCCTTGGCCCAGGTGCGCGTGAGGCTGTGCGTGCCGGACTTGCTGACTGCGTACATCGACGCGTACGGCTCCGGGTTGTGCCCGGCCACGCTGGACGTGAACACGATGCTGCCGCCGGGCGAGGCGAGCAGCGGGAGCAGGCGCGCGGTGAGCAGCACCGGGCCGATGACGTTGGTCTCCAGCATCTCGCGGGAGAGCGCGAGGTCGGGGTTGTCCACCGGGGTCTGCCGGTAGATGCCGGCGTTGTGCACCAGCACGTCGAGCCGCCCGCCGCGGGTATGCACGGCCTCGACCACGGCCTGCGCCCCGTCCTCGGCGGTCACGTCCGCGACGACCGGCACGATGGCCGGGTGCTCGGCGGCCACTTCGTCGAGCCGGTCCTTGCGGCGGCCGGTGATGATCACGGCGGAGGCGCCCAGGCGCGCGAACTCCAGCGCGGAGGCCCGTCCTATGCCCGTGCCACCGCCGGTGACGACGACGTTCTGTCCCTCGAAAGTGCTGTCGGACATGGAGTGACTCCTTCACGGTCCTGGGTGAGACGGCCGGTTTTGCATGGTCGGCCCACCCAGTGGAGTCACGCTGGTGCCGCGGTCGTCCTCGACGGCCCGTGTGTACGGGGTGCGCAAGGCCGTGCGGACCGGGGTGTCACCGCGCGGCGGGCTGCCACGCGCGGACCGCACCGCGCCGGAACATCCGGGAGTTCACACCGGGCCGTCCCGCAGGATCGTGGTCTGGAGATCCTTGAGTTCGCGGGTCAGGTCGAGGCCCAGGTGGGCGGTCATGCCGGCGCGGGCCGAGGCCAGGACGTGCAGGGCGTCCGCGCGCCGGCCGCAGGCGTAGAGCGTGGCCGCGCGGAAGGCCAGCAGGGTCTCGTGCTCGGGTTGGGCCTCGGTGAGCCGGGCGAGTTCCGCGGCCAGGGGCCAGTAGTTGCCGAGGTCGAACTCGGCGGCGACGTGCAGGAGTTGAACGGTCAGCTGCAGCTCGTCGAAGGCGGCGGCCACTCCGTGCCGTATCCGGTCGCAGGCCACGTCCTTCAGGACCGCGCCCCGCCATTCCGCGAAGGCCTGGGCGGCCAGCCGCGAGACGTCCTGAGGGGCCGTGGCGCGCTGGGCCCGGTCGAGGAGAGCGGTGAAACGGCGGAGATCGACCAGCTGCGGATCGCCTGCCAGGGTGTACGTGGAGCCGCTGCGCAGCAGCCGTACGGAGGGGTCACAGCCGCCCCGGCGCAGGCTGGTCCGTAATCGGCAGACGTCCACGTAGAGATCGGCTCGCGGGCGCGGCCGTTGTCCTCGTCCGACAGCAGGCCGGTCAGCCGGCCCATCGGGAGCGGCCGTCCCATCTCCACCAGCAGAAGGCCCAGTAGCCGGCGTTCGCGACGGCGGCCGATGGCCCTCGGATACTGGGCGACTGCAGCGTGGGGCTCCGCGATCCCTGCGGGGGAGGTGAAGGCTGTTGCTGGCACGGGAGGTCCTCGGGCTTCAGACATCGCTGTCGGTCCCGTACTCCGTAACTGCTGGTCAGCACACCCGGAAGAGCAAGAGACGGGACTGACGGGACTGAGTGGACGTTAAGACCGTGTCCTACGTGGTGAGGCGTCGTTGACTCGTCTATGGGGCGGGGCACGTGGAGTTGGATTGTTCCGGACGGGCTGTGGGAGATCGCGAAGCCGCTGATCCCACCGTCGAGGGTGCGGCCGCAGGGCGGCGGAACGCAGGACACACCTGATGAGACGCTGTTCGCGGCCATCATCTACGTCCTGGTCAGCGGCTGCGCATGGCGCCAACTACCGCCATGCTTCGGCATATCGAAGTCGACTGCGCACCGCCGGTTCCTGATCTGGTCCAGAGCCGGCGTCTGGGGCCGCCTGCACGAAGCCGTGCTGCACCGACTCGATGATGCCGGCCTCATCGACGTCACCCGCGTCGTCCTGGACACCGCCCACGTCCGGGCTAAAAAGGGGGCGAACACACAGGTCCGAGCCCCGTGGACCGCGGCAAGCCGGGTTCCAAGATGCACGTCTTGTCGGACGCGAACGGACTGCCCCTGGTCGTCGGCATCTCGGCCGGCAACACCCACGACAGCGAAGGCCTGAAGCCCATGATCGAGGGTCACCAAACGAGACACGACCCTCGCAACGGCAGGTACTTCAAGCCCCAACGCCTTCACGCGGACAAAGCCTACGACCGTGCCGACCTGCGCAGATGGCTCAGATGGAAACGGATCGGAGTACGCATCGCCCGCAAAGGGATCGAGTCCAGCC
Source organism: Streptomyces sp. MB09-02B (assembly GCF_033794485.1). Lineage (NCBI taxonomy): Bacteria > Bacillati > Actinomycetota > Actinomycetes > Kitasatosporales > Streptomycetaceae > Streptomyces > Streptomyces sp. MB09-02B. The sequence goes on along the minus strand of NZ_JARGEE010000094.1, from coordinate 212 downwards.
AACGATTAGGACGCCGACGCTGGGTCATCGAGCGGACCATGTCCTGGCTGTCCGGCTACCGCAGACTCAGCCCACGCTACGAACGCCATCCTGAGGTTCCCCCGAGATGCAGGGGGTGCTGACAGAGGGTCAGATGGTTCTCATGAGAGGAACATCGACCATGGCTGCCCCCAGGAAGTACTCGTTGGAGTTGCGTGAGCGTGCGGTGCGGA
>NZ_JARGEE010000949.1:0-819 GCF_033794485.1 Streptomyces sp. MB09-02B | reverse complement strand
ACAGGTCGATGACCGTGGCGAGGTAGAGCTTGCCCTCCTCGGTGACGATCTCCGTCATGTCGCCCACCCAGACAAGGTCGGGTTCCTCGGCGGTGAAGTCCCGCTTGACGAAGTCCGGCGCGGCCGGCCGCTTGCCCGGCCTGGTCAGCCCGCTCCGGCGCCTCACCACCCGGGCGACGAGGCCGAGTTCGGCCATCAGCTTCGCGACGGTGTTCACCGAGATGCGCCAGCCCCTGCGGACCAGCAGGATGAAGATCTTCGGTGATCCGTAGGTGCCGCCGGACTCGGTGAAGATCTCCCTGATCTCGTCGGCCAGCCGCTGCCTGCGCACCTCACGCCCGGTGGGCCGCCGGCCGCGCCATTTGTAGAACCATGACTCGCTCACGCCCAGGGCGCGGCACGAGACAGTGTGCGGGATGTTGTGCTCGGTCCTGTTGTCGCTGATCGCCCCGGCCACGGCGGCCGGGTCCGCCGCAGCTACTTCACCCACAAGACCATGCAGCGTTTGAGAACATCGCGCTCCATCCCCAGCTCCTTGTTCTCCTTCTTCAGCGCCGCGTTCTCCGCCGCAAGCCGGGCGATCAACGCGTCCTGGTCCTCCGGCGTGCTTTTCTCGGCCCGCTTCGCCCGCGAGACCCAGCTCGCCAGGGTCGTCTCGTTGATCCCCAGGTCCTCCGCGACCTCGGGGACCGGCTTCCCGGTCTCCGTCACGATGCGTACCGCCCCCTCACGAAACTCCGCCGTGAACTTCCGACGCTTCTCCGCCATGACACTCAACTTCCCCTGCTGTCACGGCTCCACGCTACGAGGGGAACCTCA
>NZ_JARGEE010000948.1:0-824 GCF_033794485.1 Streptomyces sp. MB09-02B | reverse complement strand
GGGTGAAGGCGCGCAGGCGCATCACGTCGTGGTTGACGAGGTTGATGCCGATCTTGACGCTGATCAGGTCGGCGGGGGTGTCCCGGATGGCGCGGGCGACGAAGGGGTCGAGGAGGGCACTGCCGCCGAAGCCCAGGTTGACGAGTTCGACTCCGGCCAGCCGGGCGGCGTGGGCGGGCCAGATGCCGGTGGGGCTCGCGGCGTCGGAGCCGTGGCTGATCGAGCTGCCGTGGTGCAGCCAGACCCGGCGGCCCGGGTCGGCGGCGGGCTCGACGGGGGCGTCGGTGCGCAGCGCGACGAGTTCGGTGGTCTCGTTGTGCGGGAGCCAGATCTCGACCGTCTTGAGGCCGTCGGGGAGGTCGCTGAAGGTCACCGTGCCGGGCGGGCCCGGGCGGTGCTCCGCCGTGCCGGTGGTCATGTCGATGGTCAGGGTGTTGCCGTCCGGCACACTCCCCCGGGCGGTCGTGCGGCCGTCGACGACGAGGTCGTACAGGCCGTCCGGACGGGGCGGGGCGCCCACGTAGGTCCGCTTGGTGCGCAGGGCGTCGAGTTCGACGGCGGTGGCGCGGGTGCGGAAGACCAGGCGTACGCCGGAGGGCTGGGACTCGACCATGGCCAGCTGCGGATCGGCGCACTGGGCGCGGGCCCGTGCGGGCAACCGGTGCGGCAGGACGCCGTGTTCGGTGCGTTCCAGCTCCAGGGCTCCGCGCAGGAGGTCGGCGGTGATGGGGGTGGTGATCCAGGGAGTGGTCATGGCGCAACCTGACGATCGGCGGGGGTGTCCCGGATGGCGCGGGCGACGAAGGGGTCGAGGAGGGCACTGC
>NZ_JARGEE010000947.1:0-825 GCF_033794485.1 Streptomyces sp. MB09-02B | reverse complement strand
GCGGAGGGGTGCGGGTGCCCCCGGCGCCGGGTTTCGCCGGTGGCCCGGGGCACCCGCACCCCTCCGCCCCGCAGCAGCAGACGGGGATGCCGAGGGACGCCACCGGACATGTGCAACTGCCCCCGGGCGGTCCCGTCACCATGCCGCCGCCCGCGACCGGCGCCCCCGACGTCACCACCACCACGCTCGCGGTCCTGCTCATCGGGCCCGCCGGGGCGGGCAAGACCAGCGTCGCCAAGTACTGGGCGGACCACCGCAGGGTGCCCACCGCGCACATCAGCCTGGACGACGTACGCGAGTGGGTGCGCTCGGGCTTCGCGGACCCGCAGTCCGGGTGGAACGACAACTCCGAGGCGCAGTATCGTCTCGCCCGCCGCACCTGCGGCTTCTCCGCCAGGAACTTCCTGGCCAACGGCATCTCCTGCATCCTCGACGACGCCGTCTTCCCCGACCGCCCGGTCGTCGGCCTCGGCGGCTGGAAGCGGCACGTCGGCCCCGGCCTGCTCCCGGTCGTGCTCCTCCCGGGCCTGGAGATTGTCCTCGAACGCAACGCCGAGCGCTCGGGCAACCGCCGCCTCACCGACGAAGAGGTCGCCCGCATCCACGGCCGGATGGCGGGCTGGTACGGCTCGGGCCTGCCGATCATCGACAACTCCCAGCTGGACGTCCCGGCCACGGCCCGCGTCCTGGACGAGGTCCTGGCACGGTCGATCGCCAGCCCTCCGAAGTGGTAGCTCCGCGCCCCGAAAGGGGCGCGGGGAACTGCGCGACCAGCCCCCACCGGCTCGCGGACGGCACACAACCCCTCACCGCACCCCCTCACCC
>NZ_JARGEE010000946.1:0-837 GCF_033794485.1 Streptomyces sp. MB09-02B | reverse complement strand
CACCACCTCGTAGTGGACCTCAAGCCCACTGCCCCGCACCCGCTCGAACAGAGAGGGCAGCTCCCCGACCCCGGGCTGAGGCGCACGGGGCGCCGACCAGGGGGCGTACCCGGCACGCGCCCCCGGGCTGCCCCCTTCGCTGTCCCGGAGGAGGCCGAGCATCCGCCGCAGCTGGACCATGGCGTCCCGCCCGGTCTCGGAGATCGCGTCGAAGGCGGCCTCGGCCCGCTCCGGTGCCGTACGCACGGCCACGGGCCCGGCCTCCGCCTGCACGATCATCAGGCTGACGGCGTGGGAGAGGATGTCGTGCATCTCCCGTGCGATCCGGGCCCGCTCACGCGCGGCGGCCTGCTCGGCCTCGACCCGATGGGCACGCTGACGGGCGTCGGTGAGCCGCCCGAAGACGTAGGCGGCCGCGAACACGAAGGCGGAGAAGGTCAGTTCACGCGCCGACCGGGTGTTGAGCCAGACCCCCACGGGCACGGCGACCAGCACCAGCGCCCCGCTGACCAGCCGCTTCCAGGGCGGCGACAGGACGGCGACCGTATAGACGATCACGAGCCCGTGATACGGCAGCGGCTGCCCGGGCCCGTCGAGGGCCAGCCCGTAGACCATGCTGGTCACCAGAATCGCCAGCAGCACGGCGAGCGGAGCCCGCCGCCGCCACACCAGCGGCACCACGGTGAGCGTCATCAGCCCGTACGCGGCCCACGTCGCCGGCGCCAGCCCGGCCGCCCGAGGCACCACGAACGGCATCGTCATGGCCCCCTGCACCAACAGGGCGACCCCGACATCGACCACCCACGGACGCCGCTCCGCGACCCCCCGCCCCCACAC
>NZ_JARGEE010000945.1:0-838 GCF_033794485.1 Streptomyces sp. MB09-02B | reverse complement strand
GTCCCTCCCACCCCCGAGAAGATCACCCCGGAGCCGGACGGGGCCTGGTTGAGGACCCAGAGGCCGATCAACGTGGCGACCGTGAAGACCAGCAGCATCAGGACGGCCAGCACCAGCCGCCGCCGGCGCTCGCGGCGGAGCCAGTCGCCGCGCGCCGTCCGGTACGCGTCCGGCGCGGCGTGCACCCCGCCCGCCAACGCGGCGAGCGCCGCGGCCAGCTCCCGCTCGGTGCGGTCCCGACCGGTGTCGTGTCCGGTGGTGTCGTTTCCGGTCGTGTCGTTCATCGCCGGGCCTCCATCGCCTGGGTGAGGGCGGCGAGGCCGCGTGCGGTGTGGGTCTTGACCGAGCCGCAGGAGATGCCCATCGCGGCCGCGATCTCGCTCTCCTTCAGCCCGAGCCAGTGGCGCAGCACCAGCGCCTCCCGCTGCCGGGCGGGCAGCTGCTGGAGCGCGCCGATCAGCACCCGCTGGTCGTCGTGGAGCAGCGCGGTGCTCTCCGCGGAGGCGACCGGCTCCTCCACCGCCGGGATCTCCACATGTCTGCGGGCGACCTGGAGGTGCCGTATCCGCATCCGGGTCAGATTGCAGACCGTGGAGCGGAGGTACGCCTCCGCAGCCTCGGCGTCTCTCAGCCGCCGCCACTTGCGGTAGATCTGGTAGTACGCCTCGGCCACCACGTTCTCGGGGTCGTCCGCGCCCAGCAGCACCGCGAGCCGCAGCATCGAGGAGTAGTGCAGCTCGAACAGCCGGGCGACCCCCGCCTCGCGTTCCACGTCGGAGGGGTCACCGAGCGCACCCGGCGGCAGCGCGGGGTTCTGAACCGGCGGGGACTCCGGGGC
>NZ_JARGEE010000944.1:0-838 GCF_033794485.1 Streptomyces sp. MB09-02B | reverse complement strand
TTCCTTTCTTCTTTCATAGTCTCTCATATGTGTGTGTTTGTGTTCTTTTTTTTTTTTTTCAACCGGAGAGGGGAAAAAGAGTTTTTTGCTGTCTCGTGGGGTCGGGGAAGTGTATAAGAGACCGGTTCAGAAGGGCAGGCCGGGGATGCCCGAGCCACCGCCGAGGCCCTGGGCGAGGGGGCCCAGTTTCTGCTGCTGGAGGGTCTGGGCGTTCTCGTTGGCCGCCTGGACGGCCGCGACGATCAGGTCGGCGAGGGTCTCGGTGTCCTCCGGGTCCACCGCCTTGGGGTCGATCTTCAGGGCGCGCAGTTCGCCGGAGCCGTTGACGGTGGCCTTCACCAGGCCGCCGCCCGACTGGCCGTCGACCTCCGTGTGCGCGAGCTCCTCCTGTGCCCTCGCCAGGTCCTGCTGCATCTTCTGGGCCTGCTGGAGCAGCTGCTGCATGTTGGGCTGGCCACCACCGGGGATCACGTTCAGCTCCCTCGCACGAGTACTTGCGGAGGTCCGCGGGGACGGTTCTACGGACGCCCCCGTGGACGTTCTTGCGGTCGCAACGAGCCTACGTGGTCGGCACGGCCTCTGCCGCGCCACTCTTTCGAGTGAGTCGGCCGGGGATTCGTATATCCGATCAAGGGCATCTTCCAGGGGATAAGCGGCGAAAACACCATCTTCGCCACCCATTGGGCGGTAGGAAGGGTCCGGCCGCGTCAGGGTGTGGTGCGTGAGCGCCGTACGTACGTAGGGAGTGCCGGGTGAGCCAGCCGGAGATGCAGCCCGAGGGGGGACCCCAGGACGGGCGGGGTGAGGGGTCCGGGCTGTGGGCGGAGCCGTGGACGAC
>NZ_JARGEE010000943.1:0-838 GCF_033794485.1 Streptomyces sp. MB09-02B | reverse complement strand
GTGGTCCCCCGTGACCCCGTACTCCCCCTGACGCGCCGGACGTCCTCCCGCTATGCGTCATGTGACGCACATCACAATTCTTTCGGTGTCGCTCGTCCGGCATCAGCGCACTGTCTGCCAGTCACCAGCCACCGCCCGTCGGTCACCAGCGCACTGCCCGCCGGTCACCGGCCACCGCCCGTCGGGCGCCAGTCGTCGGTCACCAGTACACGACGACCTTGTCGCCGTTCCTGACCTGATCGAACAGTCGCGCGATCGCGGCCTCGTCCCGGACGTTGACGCAGCCGTGCGAGGCCCCGTAGTACCCACGGGCCGCGAAGTCGGAGGAGTAGTGGACGGCCTGGCCGCCGCTGAAGAACATCGCGTACGGCATCGGGGTGTCGTACAGGGTCGACCAGTGGTCGCGGGACTTGAAGTAGACGCTGAAGACGCCCTCGCGGGTCGGGGTGTACTCCGAGCCGAAGCGCACCTCGACCGTCGTCAGCGTCCTGCCGTCCACCATCCAGCGCAATGTGCGGCTCGTCTTGCTGATGCACAGCACGCGTCCCGTCATGCAGCGCGGGTCGGGTGACGCGGCCGGCTGCCCGCCGTAGGCGTACAGGTCCCACTTGCCGGGCTCCCGTGTCATGTTCAGCAGCCGCGCCCAGGTCACGCTGTCCGTCTTCCCGGTCCGCGGCAGCCCCCGCTTGCCCTGGAAGCCCTTGACCGCCTGGACCGTCAGCTCGTCGTACGTGCCCGTGGGCCCCGCGAAGAGCCAGGCGACCTGTCGCAGCCGCGCCTGCAACTCGCGTACGTCCAGCCCCTCGTCGCCCTGGGACCAGAGAACGGGGGCGGGGGG
>NZ_JARGEE010000942.1:0-839 GCF_033794485.1 Streptomyces sp. MB09-02B | reverse complement strand
GGCGTGCGGCGCGCCCCTGACCGGCAGGGGGCCCGCCCCCTCTGTGGCCGGGGGCGGGCACTGGTGTTGCCGCTGGTCAGGCGGTGGCGCGTACCGCCTCCTGGATCACTGCCGCGACCTCCTCGGGGCGGGAGACCGCCACGGCGTGGGAGGCGCCCTCCAGTTCGGTGACGGTGGCGCCGGCGCGCTTGGCGCCGAAGCGCTGGACATCGGGGTTGATGGCCTCGTCCGCGTCGGCGACGACGGCCCAGGACGGCTTGGTCCGCCAGGCGGCGGTGACGGCCGTCTCCGTGAACACCGAGGCGGCGAGCGGACGTTGGGAGACGGCGAGGATCTCGGTGACCTCGGCCGGGACGTCGGCGGCGAAGATGCCCGGGAAGGCCTCGGGCTTGATGGTGACCTCCACGGCGGGGTCCGCGCCCTCGACGGGGTACGTCCACTCGTCGAGGTTGGCGACCAGCGGGGACAGCGGGAAACGGCCCTGCAACTCGCCCAGGCTCTCGCCCTGTTCGGGGACGTACGCGGCGACGTAGACCAGGCCTACGACGTTCTCGGCCGCGCCCGCCACGGTGATGATCGCGCCGCCGTAGGAGTGGCCGACGAGGACGACGGGGCCGTCGATCTGGGCCGCCGCCGACGCGACGTACGCGGCGTCCGAGGCCAGACCGCGCAGGGGGTTCGGCAGCGCGCGGACCGGGATGCCCTGGGCGCGCAGCTCCTTGACGACGCCGGCCCAGCTGGACGCGTCGGCGAAGGCGCCGTGGACGAGGAGGGCGGTGGGAGGGGCTGTCTCTTATACACATCTAACTCTCCCCACAAAACCCCTGATGTAGACCGGG
>NZ_JARGEE010000941.1:0-846 GCF_033794485.1 Streptomyces sp. MB09-02B | reverse complement strand
TTTTTTTTTTTTTTTTTAAAGAGGAAGAGGCAATCGGATTTTGTCGCCTTTCCGTGGGGGCTGGAATTTGTGTAAAGAGAGGGGGCGGGGGGGCCGCCAGGCCGCCGGGATCGACTCCGCCACGTCGTGGGCGCCCGTCGGGGCGCCGTCGGCGGCGTAGCGGCCCGCCAGGCCGTGGAGGTATGCCGCCGTGCTCGCCGCGTCCACGGGGGAGAGGCCCGCTGCCAGGAGGGAGCCTCCCAGGCCCGAGAGGACGTCGCCGCTGCCCGCCGTCGCCAGCCAGGGGGTGCCGGTGGGGTTGACGCGGACCGGGGTGGTGGCGTCCGGGGTGGCGATGAGGGTGGTGGAGCCCTTGAGGAGCACCGTGACGTCGTAGGTGCGGGCCAGGTCGCGCACGGCCGTGAGGCGGGCGGACTCGACCTCCTCCCGGGTGATGCCCAGGAGGGCGGCCGCCTCCCCCGCGTGCGGGGTCATCAGCGTCGGGGCCTCGCGGGTGCGGACCGTGTCGCGGTCGGCGAGGCGCAGGCCGTCCGCGTCGAGGAGGACCGGGACGTCGGAGGCGAGGGCCTCGGCGACGGGTGTCGGGTCGTCGCCCGCGCCGGGGCCCGCGACCCAGGCCTGCACCCGGCCCGCCTTCTTCGGGCCCGTGTTCGAGACGAGGGTCTCCGGGAAGCGGGCGAGGACCGCGTCGGTGGCGGCGCCCACGTAGCGGACGGCGCCCGCGCCGCCGCGCAGGGCGCCCGCGACCGCGAGGACCGCCGCGCCCGGGTAGCGGGCCGAGCCCGCCGCGATGCCCACGACTCCCCTGCGGTACTTGTCGCTCTCGGCGGCGGGGCGGGGGAGGAG
>NZ_JARGEE010000940.1:0-847 GCF_033794485.1 Streptomyces sp. MB09-02B | reverse complement strand
AGTTTTCTGCCTGTCTCGTGGCCTCCGAGATGTGTATAATAGTCAACCCCTCCCCGGCGACGGTCACGGCCCTCTCCGTCCGCCACGGCCGCGTCCGCGCCCTCACCCACGTCTCCCTCACCGTCACCCCCGGCGAGACGATCGCCCTCATGGGCCGCAACGGCGCCGGCAAGTCCACGCTGCTGTCCGCGCTGGTCGGGCTGGTGGAACCGGCGGCCGGTTCGGTGCGGGTGGGCGGCCTGGTCCCCCACCGCACGGCGCCCCCTGACCTCGTACGCCGCGTGGGCCTCGTACCGCAGGAACCGCGTGACCTGCTGTACACGGACACGGTCGCGGCGGAGTGCGCGGCGGCGGACCGGGACGCGGGGGCCGCACCGGGCACCTGCCGGGCCCTCGCGTCCGAGCTGCTGCCCGGGATCGGGGACGACACGCACCCGCGCGACCTGTCGGAGGGGCAGCGGCTGGCCCTCGCGCTGGCGGTGGTCCTCACGGCCCGCCCCCCGCTGCTCCTGCTCGACGAACCGACCCGGGGCCTCGACTACGCGGCCAAGGCACGCCTGGTCACGCAGCTGCGCGCCCTCGCGGCCGACGGGCACGCCATCGTCCTGGCCACGCACGACGTGGAACTGGCCGCCGAACTGGCCCACCGCGTGCTGATCCTCGCCGACGGGGAGGTCGTGGCCGACGGGCCGACCACCGAGGTGGTCGTCGGCTCCCCCTCCTTCGCCCCGCAGGTCACGAAGATCCTCGCCCCGCAGACCTGGCTGACCACGACCCAGATACGACGCGCCCTGCGAGGGACGACCCCGGCCCCGGCCGCCCCGGAGGAGCACCCATGAGCAGCGGC
>NZ_JARGEE010000093.1:0-24945 GCF_033794485.1 Streptomyces sp. MB09-02B | reverse complement strand
GAGCCACCCCGCACCGCACCACCCCTGTTGTGTAAGGGAGGTGCAGCACCCCCTCGCGGCTCCACAGCCCGGCCCCCGCCAACCAGCCCTCGGGAGCGGGCAGATGGAGGATCCGGCGGGCGGCCGGGCGCCAGACACCGACCCAGCTGCCGCGCGGGCCGTCGATGCGCAACGCGACCGCGCAGCTCTCGGGGGTGAGGATCTGCCCCGGCTGGATGGCGAACGGGGTGATGCGATGACCCTCCGGCACCCGCAGGCACTCCGGGAAACGGACCGGCAGCGTACTGCCCAACACCCCCCAGCCCAGCCGGTCGTGGCCGGGGGAGGGCGCGTCCGAGCGGATCAGGAGCAGTCCGCTGTCGGGGTCGGCGAGCAGTACCCGGTCGTTGCTGTCGTCCGCGATCTGCAACAGCGGCGAGACCGCGCCGCCCTGCTCCAGATCGACGACCACCGACTTCGTCCGGCCGCCCGACTCCTGGTCCAGGGCCAGCAGCCGGCCCGTCGCGTCCAGCCAGACACCGCCCGAGCAGCGGCCCGGCACCTGTGCCAGCAGCTCCGGGCCGAACGTTCCGCCTGCCACCAGCCACACCGCCGTCGCACTCCGGCCCAGGGCGAGGGCGTACGCACGCTCCCCGCACGGCGAGGGCGGCAGGAGGCGCACCCGGGTCGTCGGGTCGGCGCATTCGACCGCGCCGAGCGGGAGTTCACCGGTGCCGGGTCCGGTGGGATAGAGGAGGGAGAACAGGTGCAGATCGGCGGCCAGCCGGTGGATGAGGACCCGGCCGTCGGTCAGGGGGAGCACTTCGGTGCCGGGCTCCTCCGGCTGGTTGCCCGGGAGGGGGACGGCGTACGGCTCGTGGCCGTCGAGGGTCCAGCGCTCGGGGAACCAGGACTCGCCGTCGAGCGCGAGCCGCGCCGCGTACGTCCCGTCGGCGGTGATCACGCAGCCGGGCGGCGCGGGCTCGACGCTCCCACCGCCGCTGCGCGGACCGCCGCCTCCGGTGCCGTACCGGTCTCCGCCGTTGCCGTCGCCCTCGGCATTGCCCGGGTCGGCGTGGTCCGAGTCGGCGTTCTTCCCGCCGTTCTCCCGTCCCGCGTCGATCCCGTGGCCCGTGGTGGGGGAGGGGGGTGTACAGGCCGTCATGGTTCGATCACCTCCGGCGACGAAGCTAGTTTTCGTACGCACAGACGTGGGACAACCCGCGCCCCCTTCACACATAAGGGTGTTCGTCCAGTGATTCGCCTGAGGGAACGGCGACGGATGTGCTGGTCGAGGGGTGGCTGGTCGAGTGACCCGTGGCCGGTCGGGGAGAGGAGGAGTGCAGGTAGCCTTTGTGCGTGCCCCGTCTGTCTGAAGTCATCGCCGCGCTCGACGCCCTCTGGCCACCCGAGAGGGCCGAGGGGTGGGACGCGGTCGGCACGGTCTGCGGCGACCCCGACCAGGAGATCGGCCGCGTCCTGTTCGCCGTCGACCCGGTCCGGGAGATCGTCGAGGAAGCGGTGAAGCTGGGCGCCGACCTGCTGGTGACCCACCACCCCCTCTATCTGCGCGGGACGACGACGGTCGCGGCCTCCACCTTCAAGGGCCGTGTCGTGCACACCCTCATCAAGCACGACATCGCGCTGCACGTCGCCCACACCAACGCCGACACCGCCGACCCGGGCGTCAGCGACGCCCTCGCCGGCGCACTGGACCTCAGGGTCGTGCGCCCCCTCGTACCGGACCCCGCCGACCCCGCCGGGCGGCGCGGTCTCGGCCGGGTCTGCGAGCTGGACCACCCGCTGACCGTGCGGGAGCTGGCCGCGCGGGCCGCCGAGCGGCTGCCCGCCACCGCGCAGGGCATCCGGGTCGCCGGCGACCCCGAGGCGCTCGTCCGCACGGTCGCCGTCAGCGGCGGCTCCGGCGACAGCCTCTTCGACGACGTACGCGCGGCCGGTGTCGACGCCTTCCTCACCGCGGACCTGCGCCACCACCCGGCCTCCGAGGCCGTCGCCCGCACCACGGAAGCCGCCCACACACCTCTCGCGCTGCTCGACGCCGCGCACTGGGCCACCGAGTGGCCCTGGTGCGAGCTGGCCGCCGCCCAGCTCGACGAGATCTCCGACCGGGAGGGCTGGGACCTGCGCGTCCACGTCTCCAAGACGGTCACCGACCCCTGGACCGCCCACGCGGCGTCCGCCCACCCGTCGCCCGCCACCGCCCTTCCGACGAGCGCTTCGCGCGCCCCTTCTTCTGCCACCGAATCACTGGGAGCCCCCAACTGAACGCCGCGCCCGCCGACCAGATCCGTCTCCTCGACGTCCAGGCCCTGGACGTACGGCTGCAGCAGCTCGCGCACAAGCGCAGGTCGCTGCCCGAGCACGCCGAGATCGAGTCGCTGACGAAGGACCACACCCAGCTGCGCGACCTGCTCGTGGCCGCGCAGACCGAGGAGAGCGACACCGCCCGCGAGCAGACCAAGGCCGAGCAGGACGTGGACCAGGTGCGCCAGCGCGCCGTCCGTGACCAGCAGCGCCTGGACTCGGGCGCGATCACCTCCCCGAAGGACCTGGAGAACCTGCAGCGCGAGATCGCCTCGCTCGCCAAGCGGCAGGGTGACCTGGAGGACATCGTCCTGGAGGTCATGGAGCGCCGGGAGTCCGTGCAGGAGCGGGTTGCCGAGCTGACCGAGCGGGTCGGCGCCGTCCAGGGGAAGGTCGACGACGCGACCGCCCGCCGGGACGCCGCGTTCGAGGAGATCGACGGCGAGGTGGCGACGGTGACCAAGGAGCGCGAGGTCATCGCGGCGTCGGTCCCCGCGGACCTCCTCAAGCTCTACGACAAGCTGCGCGACCAGCAGGGCGGCATCGGCGCGGCCAAGCTGTCCCAGCGCACCTGCCAGGGCTGCCGCCAGGAGCTGTCGATCACCGACTTCAACGACGTCCGCAAGGCCGCCGCCGACACGGTCGTCCGCTGCGAGAACTGCGGCCGCATCCTGGTGCGTACGTCCGAGTCGGGCCTCTAGAAGCAGTCGGGCAGAAGGAGAGGTAGGGGGCTTCTGGCGTGCGGGAGTTCATCGTCGAGGCCGACGGGGGTTCCCGGGGCAACCCGGGGCCCGCGGGCTACGGTTCCGTCGTCCTCGACGCGGTGACGGGTGGGACGTTGGCGGAGGCCGCCGAGTACATCGGGGTGGCCACGAACAACGTCGCCGAGTACCGGGGCCTCATCGCGGGCCTCAAGGCGGCGCACGAGCTGGACCCGGAGGCCTCCGTCCGGGTCCGCATGGACTCCAAGCTCGTCGTCGAGCAGATGTCGGGCCGCTGGAAGATCAAGCACCCCGACATGAAGCCGCTGGCCGCCGAGGCCGCGCGGGTCTTCCCGCCCGGCCGTGTGACGTACGAGTGGATCCCGCGCGACCAGAACAAGCACGCCGACCGCCTGGCCAACGAGGCGATGGACGCGGGCAAGCGGGGCGAACAGTGGTCGGCCGCCGCGTCCACGGCGGACCTGGACACACGTGCGGCACGGTCCGCCGCGACTGCCGCAGCCGCCGCGCCCGAGCCGTCGGGCCCGCCCGGGGACGCGAGGGCGGGCGCGGCGAGGGCGCGGGCGGCGCTGGTGGGGGGCAGGGGAGAAGGGCTGGCCACCGTTACCGGCACCAGCGCCGTCACCGGCACCAGCGCCGTCACCGGCACCAGCGCCGTCACTGGCACCAGCGCCGTCACCGGCACCGATGCCGGGCCGGTAGCCGACCCACGGGCCGCCGAGCCCGTCGGCGGCCCACGTGCCGCCGGCCCGCGTGCCGCCAAGACCGCAACCCACCCGCGTGCCGCCAAGACCGCCGCCGACCCGCGTGCCGCCAAGACCGCCGCCGATCTCCGGGCCGCCGAGAACGTCGCCTCCGCCGCCCCCGATCTCGGCAGCCCCGCCACCTTCGTGCTGCTGCGCCATGGCGAGACGCCCCTCACTCCCCAGAAGCGGTTCTCGGGGAGCGGTGGTTCGGACCCGTCCCTCTCCGACGTCGGCCGGTACCAGGCCGAGCGCGTCGCCGCGGCCCTCGCCGCTCGCGGCACCGTCCAGGCGGTCGTGTCGTCGCCGCTGGCCCGCTGCCGTGAGACGGCGGCGATCGTCGCGGCCCGGCTGGGACTGCGGGTCACCGTCGAGGACGGGCTGCGGGAGACGGACTTCGGCGCCTGGGAGGGCCTGAGCTTCGGCGAGGTGCGGGAGCGCTACCCGGACGACATGAACGCCTGGCTCGCCTCCCCGGACGCCGAACCCACCGGCGGCGGCGAGAGCTTCGCGGCCGTAGCCCACCGCGTGGCCGCCACCAGGGACGACCTGGTCGCGGCACACCGGGGCCGCACGGTCCTGCTCGTCACGCACGTCACCCCGATCAAGACCCTCGTCCGCCTGGCCCTCGGCGCACCCCCGGAGTCCCTGTTCCGCATGGAACTCTCGGCGGCCTCCCTGTCGGCCCTGGCGTACTACGCGGACGGCAACGCCACCCTCCGCCTCCTCAACGACACGTCACACCTGCGCTGAACGACGGTCACCGAGGCCGGCCGCCTCCCGCGCCAGCCCTTCGATCCGCGCCCAGTCCCGCGCGGCCACGGCGTCGGGCGGCAGCATCCAAGTGCCGCCCACACAACCGACGTTGGGGAGGGCGAGGTACTCGGGCGCGTTGACCGGCCCGACCCCGCCGGTCGGACAGAAGCGCGCCTGCGGCAGCGGCCCGCCCAGCGACTTCAGATACGCCGTACCGCCGGCCGCCTCCGCCGGGAAGAACTTCATCTCCCGCACCCCGCGCTCGAGCAGCGCCACGACCTCCGACGCGGTCGACACCCCCGGCAGGAACGGCACCCCGGACGCCCGCATCGCCCGCAGCAGCATGTCCGTCCACCCCGGGCTGACCAGGAAGCGCCCGCCCGCCGCGACGGATTCGCTCACCTGCGTGGGCGTGATGACGGTACCCACGCCCACCACCGCCCCCGGAACCTCCGCCGAGATGGCCCGTACGGCGTCCAGCGCGCCGGGCGTCCGCAGGGTCACCTCGATCGCGGGCAACCCACCCGCGACCAGCGCCCGCGCGAGCGGCACGGCATCGGCGGGGTCGTCGACGACGACCACGGGCAGGACGGGAGCCAGGTCGAGGACGGAGACGCGTGAGGACCAGGGCGGAGGCGGCGAGGGCGACATGCCGTCATCCTGCCCGGGGGTAACAACATGCACAACGAACGTTGCGCATGTTGCAATGTCAGCGAAAGGTGTCAGTGGACCTCGTCCACCAGCACATCCAAAGTCCACGCCCGCCCGGCTCCCGCCGGAGGCGCCACCTCCACCACGTACCCCAGGTCCCGCAACGCCTCCACCAGCTCCGCCGGGCCCTTCGGGGCGACCCCGGCGGACAGCAGGCTCCGTACGATGCGGCCCTTGGTGGCCTTGTTGAAGTGGCTGACCACCTTCCGCGTGGGCGCGTGCAGCACCCGTACGGTCGCGGTCCGTCCGGCCACCTCGCCCTTCGGCTTCCACGCGGCCGTGTACGCCGAGGACCGCAGGTCCAGTACGAGCCCGTCACCGGCGGCCTCGGGCAGCGCCGTCGCCATCGGCGTACGCCAGTGCGTGCCGAGCGCGCCGAGGCCGGGCAGCTTCACGCCCATCGAGCAGCGGTAGGAGGGGATCCGGTCCGTCACGCGGACCGCGCCCCACAACCCCGAGAAGACCAGCAGCGAACGCGCCGCCCGCTGCTTCGCGGCGGTCTCCAGGGTGGCCAGGTCGAGGGCGTCGTACAGCACACCCGTGTAGACTCGCCCGGCCGGCCGCGTCCCCGCCGTCAGCAGCTCCGCGTTCTTGGCGACCTCCCCGCGCAGGCCCTCGCTCAGCCCGAGCACCTCACGTGCCTTGTCCTCGTCGCCGGAGCACAACTCCACCAGCTCGCCGACGACCGCCTCCCGCGCCCCGGTGAGCGCGGGCAGGGAAAGCCCCTCCAGCTTCAGCGGAGCGCCACCCGAGGAGGGTGCCTTGCCTTCGGAGGGGGGCAGCAGGACGAGCACGGGTGCTCCTTGTTCTTGAGGTACTCGGGATTCTTGGCATTCTCGGGGCTCCGCGACAGCGTACGGGGTGGAAGACCGACCGATGACGCCCCGGCCACCTGCTCCCGGGACGCCGCCGCTGTCGTGCGCCGCCCCCGAAGGCATCCCGGCCGCCTGCTCCCGGGACGCCGCCGCTGTCGTGCGCCGCCCGTCGCCGTGACGCCGACCGACATCACCACGCACTCCGTCGTCGTCGGCTGCGAGTACGGCTCACGCAGGCCGAACCGGGAGCGGCGAAGGCGCGCTCTGTTCCGGCGTGACCTCGCTGATGAACTCCCTCATGGTGCGGACGAGTTGCTCGGAGTCGTCGGCGTGGAAGCGCACCAGACGCACTTCCCTGCGACGGCCGAAGAAGGTCAAGTAGGCGACGGGATCGGCCAGTTCCAGGATGACGGTGGTCTGCGACCCGACCTCCATGGCGAGCTCGCCGTCCCGCTTCTCGTGCGTCGTACGCAGCTCACGGCGGACGGAGGTGACGGCGTTCAACGGGACGCGCAGATCCACGGTGGCGAAGCGCCGCAGCCGCAGGGTGGTCCTGGTGAGGACGTGGGGGCGGGTCACGGAGGCGGCGTGGAGCCCGACGACGATGAGGACCGTATAGAGGTCGAGGACGAGGAAGACCGCGTGCACGAGCGGAAAGTCGTGCAGCAGGACGGACATGGTCACGGTCTCGACGACGCACACGAAGCCGAAGCCGAACATCACGGCGCCCTGCCCCCGCGCGTACCCGTACGCCCGTGCACCCCCCTCCCCGACCCCGTGCGGCCGCCGCGTCGGCCAGCGCAACAGGATTGCCAGCAGCACGAGTTCATGACGCACGAGGGAGCGGGCGACCCGGTAGGCGCCACCCCACTTCCTGGTCCCGATCGTTCTCACGGACGGTCCTCCCTCAGTATCCGGAGCGTGCGGCGGATGGCCTCCGCCTGGGCCGGGGCGAAGTCGGCGTAGAAGGCGCGCAGGAAGCTGCCGGTGCCGGTGCCGGTTCCGCCGTCGCCCCCGCTGTCGTCGAGGTCGATGCCGGTGTCCCGCGGGACCATGTCCGGCGGGATGAGGTCCGCCAGTACGCGGGCGGCCTCCGCCACCCGGGGGTCGTCGGGCGAGGCGTCGGCGAGGGCGTCGAGCAGCGCGTACGCCTCGTGCGCCCGCTCCACCGCGCCCGGGACCGACATCATGCTCTCCAGCCCCGCCAGCATCTCCGCCCGCACCTCGGGCGTGGCGGTCGTCTCCAGGAGGGCGAACACCTCCCGGTCCTTGGCGGCCATCGGAGAGTGCGGAGCGTGCCCGAACTTGCCGAAGAGGGCGGCCAGTTCAGGTGAGACGGGCCCCTCGGCCGGCAACCGCCCGGCGCGCGCCTCCTCCATCAGGACACGCAACCGCCCCCGCCGCTCCCGGATCTCGTCCTCCTGCCGCGCCAGATCCTCGTCCAACTCGCCCAGCACCTCGACGAGTTCGCGCCCGGCGTCGTCCGCGAGCACGTCCCGCACCTCGGCCAGCCCGAGCCCCAGCTCCGTCATCCGCCGGATCCGCGCGAGCACGACCATGTGCCGCAACGTGTAGTCCCGATACCCGTTGGCCCGCCGATCCGGCTCCGGCAGCAGCCCGAGATGGTGGTAGTGCCGAACGGCACGCGGGGTGACCCCGACGGCCGCGGCGAGTTCTCCGATCCGCATACGACCAGTAGAAACGTTGACGCTGCGGCAGGGTCAAGCGACGGGTTCGGTGACGAGCCGCGACTGACGGTGACCGGGGTCGTGTGCCACGATCGAGGGAACGGTTCCCGATCTCAGGGCCAGGTGATCAGCCGATGTCCCAGTCTGGCGAGCGACCGAAGAAGGAGGGGCGTGACATGACTGCCATGGCCCACGAGCCGCTCTCGCAGGAAGACCTCCTGCTGGAGGGCTTTCTCGCCCTGGACACCCCGGAGGGATTCCGGGCGGAGCTGATCGAGGGGGAGATCGTTGTGACACCGCCGCCGGACGGCGAACACGAGAAGTACATCAGCCGGATCGTGAGGCAGGTGATCAAACGATCTCGCACCGACATGGACTTCTCTGGGAACAAGGGGCTGATTCTGAGGAGCGGAGAGGCCTGCCCCAAGAACCACGTGGTCCCCGTTGCCACTTTCGCACCCATCGAACTCGACCTCTTCGGGGGCGCCCGATCCTGGATGCCCTGCGACGGTGTCGCCATGGTTGTAGAGGTGACGTCCACCAAGCCCGCGGCCGACCGGGAGGCCAAGCGCCGCTGCTACGCCCGCAGCGGCATCCCTTTCTATCTGCTGGCTGATCGTGAGGCGTCCCAGGTCACGCTTTTCAGCAGGCCGGCGAAGGACGACTACCGCGCCGACCGCACTCGCGCCTTCGGCGAACCGCTCCCCCTCCCCGAACCGTTCGCCTTCGACCTGGAGACCTCCGACTTTCTCTGACCCGCCCCAGCCCCGCCGGGCGTAGCCTGAAGCCGACGGGGGCGAATGGTGCAGGGGCGAAGTGGAGCGGGGGGCGGCAGCGGTGAGCACACACGGCGAGACCCGCTGGACCCGCACCACCCTCGGCCGCCCCGACCACCCCCTGGACCTCCTCACCGCGCGCTTCGACCGCCACCGCTACGCCCCGCACACCCACGAGGAATTCAGCATCGGTATCTGCGTCCAGGGCGCCTCGTGCATCGACTACCGGGGCGGCGCCCTCACCGTCGGGGAGGGCTCGATCGTCGTCCTGGCCCCGGGCGAGGTCCACACCGGCGAGTCGGCCTTCGGCAGCTACGCCTACCGCGCTCTCTATCCGGCCCCCGCCCTCCTCACCGACGGCATCCTCGGCGGCACCCCGCACTTCCGCGACCCCGTCGTCCACGACCCCGAACTCGCCGCCGCCCTGCGCACCGCCCACGCCGACCTGAGCACCTGCCCCGACCCGCTGGAATCCGAGTCCCGCCTCCCGTGGCTGCTCACGGCCCTGGCGCGACGGCACTCGACCTCCCTCCTCACCTCCGACACACTCCCCGGCGCCGACACGATCGCCCTCGCCGTACGCGACCGCCTGGCGGACGAACTCCTCTCCCCGCCCTCCCTCGCCGACCTGGCCACCGACCTGGGCCTCTCCCGCTACCAGCTCCTGCGAGCCTTCCGTACGACGATGGGCATGCCCCCGTACGCGTGGCTGGCCCAGCACCGGGTGGCCCGGGCCCGGGGCCTGCTGGAGGCGGGCGCCCGCCCGGCGGAAGCGGCGGTCCAGGTGGGCTTCGCGGACCAGGCGCACATGACACGCTGGTTCAGGAAGGTGCTGGGGGTCACGCCGGCGGCGTACCGCAACAGCGTTCAAGACCTACGCCGCTGATCCACCGGACACTCTTTTCATGACTGCACGCGGCTGGTTCCTCTTCTCCCTGATGGGAGTCCTCTGGGGCATCCCCTACCTGATGATCAAGGTGGCGGTGGACGAGGTCTCCCCGTCCATGGTCGTCTTCGTACGCTGTGCCCTGGGCGCGGCCCTCCTGCTCCCCTTCGCGATCCGCCAGGGGAACCTGACCCGCGTGGTCCGACAGCACTGGCGCCCGATGCTCGCGTTCGCCGTGATCGAGGTCATCGGCCCGTGGTGGACCCTGACCGACGCGGAACGCCACCTCTCCAGTTCCACGGCGGGCCTGCTGATCGCCGGCGTCCCGATCGTGAGCGTGCTGCTGGCCCGCTACTTCGGCGACGCGGAACGTCTGGGAGCCCGCCGCATGACAGGCCTGGCCCTGGGCCTGGGGGGCGTGGCGGTCCTCACGATCCCGCACCTCACCGGCGGCAACATCCTCTCCCTCACGGAGGTCCTGATCACGGTGATCGGCTACGCGACGGCCCCCTTGATCATGGCCCGCCACCTCAAGCAGGTCCCCACGCTCCAGCTGATAGCCCCGGTCCTGCTCCTGGCGGCGCTGGTCTACGCCCCCGCGGCGACCCTGACCCGCCCGTCCACCCTCCCCTCGACCGAGGCCCTGATCTCCCTGGCGGCCCTGGGAGTGATCTGCACGGCCCTCGCTTTCGTCGCCTTCCTGGAACTGATCCGAGAGGTGGGCCCGACCCGGGCGACGGTCTTCACGTACGTCAACCCGGCGGTGGCGGTGGCAGCGGGAGCCCTGTTCCTGGACGAGCGCCTCACCCCCGCGATCGCCGCCTCCTTCGCCCTGATCCTGGCGGGCTCGTTCCTGGCAACGGCGTCGACGGCATCGACGGGACCGACCCCTCGCTCCCGCCGGGTAGCATGGTCGACACGGCAGACGAGCCGGGCGGACGGCCGCGTGGAGTCCCCCTAGGGGGCTTCCCGAGGAACGTCCGGGCTCCACAGGGCAGGGTGATGGCTAACGGCCACCCGGGGTGACCCGCGGGACAGTGCCACAGAAAACAAACCGCCGGGGACCTCGGTCCTCGGTAAGGGTGAAACGGTGGTGTAAGAGACCACCAGTGCCCAGGGCGACCTGGGCAGCTAGGTAAACCCCACCCGGAGCAAGGTCAAGAGGGGCCGCCGTAAAAAGCGACCCTGCGCGGACGTTCGAGGGCTGCCCGCCCGAGTCCGCGGGTAGACCGCACGAGGCCGACGGCAACGCCGGCCCTAGATGGATGGCCGTCTCCCCGGCCGCCGCGAGGCAGCCGGGCGACAGAACCCGGCGTACAGCCCGACTCGTCTGCCGCTACCTGCGGTTTTACCTGGGAGAGGGCCTCTGACCTGCGTCGGAGGCCCTTTCCGATCTTTCAGGAGCTTGCCGCGTTAGGCGGCGAAAAGTCCCTCGCAAGTCCCTCGGACAGAGCTGAAAGTCCCTGAAAAGTCCCTGGAGCGGAGGGGCACACAAGGCCTCTGGGCTGGGCGTTCGCGACAGCCGTCGGAGCATGGCGCTGGAGCCACAGGCGTCGGGGAGGGCTGGCCCCCACCGGTGACGGCGGCGTCCTCCAACTGTGCACACGCGGAGGCAGTCCGCTGGTCTCCGTCGAGGCACCACTCCTGATCCAATACCTGGCGAAGCGGAATGCCTCCTCGGCAGCGACGTGTCCGAGCCCCTGCCGCCGTACTGGTGGACCCCCGAGGCCCGCGCCTCGGCAGCCGTACCCGAGGCGCGGGATGCCAGCAATCAACGGCCGTCTTTCATCGGTCTCCCTTCGAGTTCGAAGGGCCTCCTTCACTGTCAGCCTCTTCTCTCGTTTTCCCCTTCGTCAACACCCTGTCCTTTACATTCCTGATGCCAGGCAAAGCCTTGTCATTCAAGAATCTCTTGACGTAGGGAACCGCCCTATATGCCCCATAAGCGGATGTGGCAAGGAGAAGCGCAGCTACGGCCGCAACGAGTGTGCCGTTACTGTTGCTGTCGTGACTTTCATCGCCGTCACTACCATCGCTTTCGTCCGCCGCATCCGCACCAACGTTATCCGACTCTCCAGCTCTCCGCTTTGCATCCGATATCGCCTGCCGGATCTCCCTCTTTCTGTCGTCGGTGATTTTCAGCTCGTCCGCTATTTCATCATTCCATGTTGTGGTACTCCATGCCCTGTTGTACTGAGCGTATCCGCCAGTGCCACGGCTGTGGTGTTGCTCATCCGCGTATTCCTTACCTTTTTCGGTTACAGTATAATTTCCGGGCTCTCCATCCAGAAATCCTTCTTCCTTGAGGATGAAATTCATCTCCTGGGCCGTCAAACCGTAGGCTTGCCCCAGTACTCTCGCAGATCTCCTCATTTCTCCATTCCCTTCTCATGGATTGCTGGTGGTGCCAGTCGCGCCCTGTGCCCCGGTCCACTCGTCTTCGTCCGGCGGTCGTCCTGACCGGATGTCTGCGCCTTCTTTTGCGCCTGTTTCTGCGCGAGCCTCTCCGCTGCCCTCTTCTCCCGGGTCTGCCGAATCCGCCGTTCGCGCTGCATCTCCTCCGGGGACAGCCTCATGTAGGCGGATGCCACCTTGGGCAATGTGTCCCGTCGGTCCACGCCTCTGTCCGCGACACGTGCAGGGCGGGAAGCGGGGAAATCCTTGAGGCTGGCAGCCACCGCAGCCTTTCTCGACCGCTTCGCGGACGCGGGCTTCAGCTCCCCGGGTACGCGCACCGGGTTTCCACGCGGTCGCTTCGGTTTCTTGGTCTTGATCCTGACCGAGGCCAGCACCTTCTCGGCTCTGACCGGGGTGTCCCCCAATCCGTTGCGCCGCCGCTCGACTTCGCGGGCGAGCTCCGCATCGCGAAGTGCTTGCTTGCGCTGAAGGTCCTCTCGTCTCCGCTGCTCCGAAGCAGCCTGCTTCGCGGCCTTGCTCTGCTTCCCTCCGGCTTTCACCGGCGGCTTGCCGAACGGGTTGTTCCCGCCGTTACCCACCGCACCCCCACGGGTCATTGATCCGCGCGCACGACGATCCGCCGTGCGCCGCAGCCCTTCCTTCGGCTCCGCTTCCCTTGCGCTCACGTCGCACCACCGGGACGGATGGCACTGCAACCGCCTGACCAGCCCACTCGGACCGGATTTCCTGAACCACTCATCCGCCAACCCCCTCCGCGCCCATGTAAGGCCTCAACACCCCGGTCAAGTCGCCCGACCCGTTGGCGTGCCAGGCGGCAATCACGCCTTCCTCGAAGTCCTTGAGCAGCCCGACGGGAAGGGGCACTGCTTCGCCGTAAGATGTGGACCTCGTCGCCGGTGTCCACGAGGATGCGGGCGTGGACGTCCCGGTCCTCATCGTCTTCCCAGTCCTCCTCGTAGTCGTCTTCAGGCATCACTGCCCCCTGAGGCAGCAGGTTCCAGCTTGCTCGGCCAGCCAGTGATGACGTCGGTGTCTCGGAGGCGGTACAGGTCCGCCATCAGCCGGGCCGGTGCGCGGCCGGTCCGCGGAGACCATCCGAAGAAGGCGGCGGCCTCGGCGACGGCCTGTTCGGCACCGAGTTCACGCGGGCGGTCCTCGACGAATCCGAGCAGCGCTCGCCGCCGCTCGGCCGGGGCTACCAGCTCGACCGGGCGTCGGGTCAGGCCCGGCAGCGGCCACCGGGCCTGTGCGCAGGGCTGGCCGGGGAGGTCGAGGAAGTCGTCCGTCCCAATGATCCGGCCTTCGTCCGTCAGCAGTTCCTCCGCCGCGTCGACGAGGCGTTTCTTCGCGGCGGTGAGCTTGGGCTGGTACAGCACCTCGCCCAGGTGGAGGTGGAGGACGTCCCGGTGGATCGGCCCCTCCCCCTCGACGATGCGGTACACGGCGTCCACCAGTGCGGGGGACGGGGTCTTTCCGCGCCAGGTGACGGCCGCGGGGTCGACGTCGGTGAAGTCGGCGGGCTGGTAGGGCACCGCCCAGTCGCCGTGATCGGGACCGGAAGCGGGGTTCGACATGGCGGGTCCTGGTTCGCTCGCGCAGTGGTTCTGGCTCTGGTTCTGTCCGGCTGGTGTCGGACCGCTCACGTGGTCGCGAGGGTGTGGGTTTCGGGTTCGGGGGAGCCGGGGTCGGGCTGTTCCTCCGCAGCGGAGGGACGTTCCGCGTCGACGGCGGACAGGTAGGCGTCGAGTCCGGCCGCGGCCAGGGGTGAGAGTCCGGTTCGGTCGGGGCCGCCGTGCAGGCGCAGCAGGACGTGGTCCTCACCGACGAGACAGTCCGTGAAGGGCAGGGTGCGGGACAGCAGCCGGGCGAAGTCGTCGCAGACTGCCCGGACGTCGACGCGGTCGAGGCCGATCCACACGTGCAGCGTGCCGTCCTGGACGGTCAGTTCGACGTCGGTCCGGGTGCCTGTCGCCTCGGCCGCCTCTCCGCACCACGTCAGCGTCTCGTGCAGCGCGCCGACGTGTGTTGGGAGCGGCACGAATGCCTCCTGGCGCATGTCGTCGCGGACCGTGACGCCGGTGCATGGCGCTTGGTCGCGCCACCAGTCCTGTACGACGTCCCGCACGGACTCGACCCGGGGGCTGGCACTGGCCGCGCGCCGGACGGCTTCGGCGGCGAGGCGCCGCACCGTGCCGGCGGTGTCGATGCCGGGGTCCGCCGCCATGCGGCGCAGTGGGGAGCGTTGCCCGTACCGGGTGATGTCGAGGATCCTGCGGTACAGGCTCGTCAGCGTTTCGGGTGCCTCCCCGATATCCGGGCCGAGCAGAGTCGTGACACGGTCGGCCCAGGCCAGAAACGCCTCGGTGTCACCGGTCGTGAGGAGGTCGGTACCGAGGTCGCCGCGGGCCAGGATGCGGGTGCGTTGCCGTTCCGTCAGCTGCCCGAGCCCGTCGAGCTGAGCGCGGAACAAGTAGGCCAGCAGGTCGCGCTGCGGTCCGTCGAGCGTGGTGAAGAGATCGTCTGTGGACGCGGCGGCGAGGACGTCGAGGATGTCTTGTGCGGTCGCCTTGCCTGCCGACGTCTTGCCCGCAGGGCCGTCGGCGTGTCCCGTCCACTGGTGCGTGCGCCCCCGTACGTCCCGCAGCACGGCGGTGGCCGTGTAGTGCGTCAGATGCTTTCCGTCGTTCGTGGCCCGGTGCTCGAAGGCGTACGTCATGCCGTATGTGATCGCCATGGTGTTGAGGATGGTCGTCGGGTCGGGTCGGTGATCAAGGCTCGTGAGCCACTCGTCCAGTACGGCAGGTCGACGCCGCAGGAGTTCCGGCCCTCGGGCGCGCCAGGCCGTGGCGACCACGGCCTGAGCCGCGTCGGAGACGGCCACGAGTCCTTTTCCGCTCTCACCGCGACTGGTGAGCAGCCCTTCCCCGAGAGCGAGAGCAGCGGCGAGCCGTGCGGTGTCCTCGTCGGAGGCGGTGAGAATGCGGGCTTCGTCGTCGTCGGGGGTGAAACCGCGGGCCAGAGTGTGACGGGTCCGGACGCAGGCCGCCAGATGGTCGACGACAAAGGAACCCTGGTGCGCCAGGAGCTGGTTGTCGTGCTGGCGGGCAGCGTGCGCGGCTGGCTGGTTCTCGTAGATCCAAGAGGCGTGGGTGAGGGCCTGCGCGAGAAGAGCGTCCGCCCGGTGACCGAGCTCGAACATCGCCGCCAAGTCGGCGACCGCGTCCCGGTGTTCGGCTTCCGGCCGCGTGTACGGCAGCGGTGACGCCTGCTGCCGACCGGGCTCGGGCGCGGTCTGTCGCGCACCGGAGGTCTGAGCGGCCTGCGGGTACTTGGTCAGCAGCGCCTCGGCCGCAGCCGCACGTGCCGCCTTCTTCGACGGGCCGCTGCCGTGGGCGGTGCGGCCTGTGCCGGTACGGACGGTGGCGCGGTACTCCTTGCGGTGGCCGGGGCCATCCTCCGCGTAGTCGTAACTCAGCCCTTCCTTCCGGAAGGCCGCGTCCGCCTGGGTGACGGAATCGAATCCCGTGCTTGCCACTGGACGGTCGAGATCGGGCCATACGGCGGCGACGAACCGACGGGCGGTCTCGTAGTCGCCGAAGAGACTGAGTACTCCGAGCACTTGCCGTGCGCACCCTTGGTACACGGACCGGGCGGGCTGCTGTGCTTCACCACTGCCCAGGCGGGCCAACCGGCGCTCCGCGACCCACTGGCCCAGCGCGAGGTCCGCGGCGCGGCGGCGCCGGACATGCTCGGAGGACTGCTCTCCCACCTTCTGCGGAACGGCCCACCGCACGTAGGCGTCGAGAAGGATCATGTCGAGAGCTGTGGCGCCAAGCCGTTCCAGCAAGCCGAGCACTTGTGGCGTAACGGTCGCCGTCGGCACTTTCTCGTACAGGTGGCTGCGGTGTTCGGCGGCCAGACCGAGCCATGTCACCGCATCCGGCCCGGGGGCGAACCGCCCTACGGTATCCCGTACGGCCGTGACCACCTCGGCGCCGCCCTCGGCCACCAGCTCCGCCAGCTCCCTCGGCAGTGCGGGCAGCGGCGGGTACATGACGTCGCAGGCCGTCGTCCGCCGTGCGACGCGGCGGTACGGCCGGACGGGCTCGGGCGTCCTGGAGCCCGTCCGGCCGACTGCCCTGCCCGAAGCGCCGGTGAAGGCGGGCCTGTCCCGATGTGAGGGCTGGGGCCTGCGGTGTTCGGTACGCCAGGGCTCGTGCCGCGTGGACGTCGTCTTCCGCGCGTTCTTCCTCGGAGCGGCGGCACTACGCCTCAGGCCGTCGTCGAGTTCGGCAGTGAGCCAGCCCGGCAGGCCCCGCGGAGGTTCGCCTCCGTTGTAGAAGTCGCCGGCCAGCTCGACGCAGTACGTGTACCGCTCCCACTCGTAGCGGCGCGCGTGCTCTTGGCCGAGCCTGCGGAGCGCGGCACGCATTCGCGCGTACGGGACCTCTCGTCCGGCGAGTTGGTACGACGTCCGCTTGCGCGCGGCTTCGATGGCGAGCGCGATGCGGTGCACGGGCGTAGGTGCCGCGGTTTCCCGCAGCGAGACGACGCCGACCCAACGGTTCATGCCACTCCCCCGGCCGCGCGGCACGGGCCCGGCCCGCGGCGGACGGCGTCGACACGCTCCCCGGCCTCACGGGCAGGCCCTCCCCGGCCTACTGCTCCGCTTTTCGTCCCGCCGCGCGCCACAGACCTCGGCGATCACAGCGAACCCCCAGGTCAGGGTACGTCCCAGACGTCTGGTTCGATAGGGGTTCGAGGGAGATGGATCGTTCTGCGTGCCTCCAGGGGGTCGATGCCGCCGGGACGACGAGAGGTAGGCACACCACTCCGTACGCTGAGTCAGCGGGCTGAGCTCGCCTAAAACGCCACTTGAGGGGTGATTTGCCCCTTTTTGCCATGGAGTGGTTGGTCAATGCTTCCTGTGTCGGCGTGACGCAGAACGGGCGTTCCTCTCGTGCGGGCCGTATGTCCTATAGCTCCGTCCTTCATCATCCCTTCTCATGTCACATGCGGCGCCGTCGACTTCCTGGAGGGCGAGGGCGTCTGGCACCGCGACATCAAGCCCGACAACATCGCCATCCGCATCCGCCCCAACCGCACCCGCGAACTCGTCCTCATCGACTTCTCCCTCGCCGGCTACCCGGCCAAGAGCACCAACGCGGGCACCGACGGTTACCTCGACCCCTTCGTCGACGTCATCACCCGCGGCTCGTACGACTCCCACGCCGAGCGGTACGCCGTCGCCGTCACCCTGCACCAGATGGCCTCCGGCGAGCTGCCCAAGTGGGGCGACGGCAGTCTCCCGCCCCGCATGACCGACACGAAGGAGTGGCCGTACCCGACCATCGGTGCGCTCCTGGCTGCTGGACCGTATGGAGACCCGCGACCTCTGGTTCGACGAGAATGGCCAGCCCACCATCCTCACCCTGGCCCGTCTCACCGACGCGCTCTCCCGCGACGAGGACTTCGTCTCCGTCGCGAAGCTCTACGCGCCCCGCAAGGAACTTGCGAAGGTCGTGGCCGAGCTGATCACCGACGAGCACGTGCCGTTCCTCTCCGCCCTGCGCTACAAGCCCACCGGGCTGAAGAAGCGCGCCGACTGGGAAGAGGTGTGGGACCTCCAGCGCAAGGAAGACGCTGCGCCGGACGAGCCCGCCAAGCGGAAGATCCGGGACTCCATCCCCGTGCCGCCGAAGTACACCTCGGCCGACTTCCTTCGCCCGTCCTACTGGAGGGCGCGCGGCAAGCTCGACGTGCCCAAGGAGCGGTTCATCTCCTACGGGCAGACCAACGCCGCCACCCCCGAGCTGTACGGGTGGGCCCGGCTGGGACCACAGGGAGCAAGCGCAGGCCCTCGCCAGCTACTGCACCAACACCGCGCTGTCCACCGAGGAGATCACGCCCTTCCTCGCCGGTCTGCTGGAACTCCAGCCGTGGCTGTCCCAGTGGCACAGCGAGTTCGACATGAATTACAGCGGCTCCCCGGCGGACTTCTTCGCCGGATACCGCCAGCAGAAGCAGGGCGAGCACGGACTCACCGACGACGACCTTCGTGGCTGGCGCCCTCCGGCAGCGACCCGCGGTCGTCGCGCAGCAGCGAAGCAGTAGTCAGGAGTAAATCGAGGTCCGTCGGTCCGGGGGCACCCGGCGTGTGAGCGGGTGGCCTTGGGGCCGCACGTGCAGAACGCCCCACACGGTCTTGCCCGGAGCGGCCCGGCGAGGGCTGACGCCCCAGTCGTCCGCGAGGGCGGCGACGAGCAGCAGGCCCCGGCCGGACTCGGACAGCGAGTCGGTCACCGGGGGAGTGGCGGGAGGCCGTTTCTCGGCGCGGGTGTCGGTCACATCGATACGGAACGTGCCCTCGGCCAGGGTGAGTTGGAGGAGGAAGTCCCGGCCGGGGACGTGGCCGTGGCGTACGGCGTTGGCGGTGAGTTCCGCCGTGATGAGGGTGAGCGTTTCGTTGACCGGGGTCGTGTACGGGTGGCCCCAGTCGTGCAGGCGGTGCGAGACGAGTCGGCGGGCGAGGCGGGCCCCGCGCGGAGTTGAGGTGAAGCGCATGGTGAACCCACGTTCGGGCGCGGGACGCTGTGGCATATGCCCGTTCGGGGGAGTTGCTGACTTCATGGGGTCAACGGTCGCGGACTCTGCGTAGCGTGACCAGGAGTGACGTGCTGACGGGTGCGGGCTGTACCCCTGGGCGGCGCGCTTGTACGTGGTGTTGGCGTGACCGGTTTTCGGGCCGCGCGTTGGGCGGGCGGAGTCCGGTGACTGTGATGGTCGTACGGGAGGAGCTGCGGCGTGGACGACGAGGTTCAGCAGCCTGAGTATGAGGTCGGGACAGGCATGTTGTGCGTGTTCGGGCGGCAGTTGAAGCTGTTCCGGGAGCGGGCGGGGATGGACCGCGCGACGCTTGGTTCGCTGACCGGCTACTCCGCCTCGACGATCGCGTCGTTCGAGCAGGGGAGACGTATCCCGCCGCCGAGTTCATCGACCAGGCCGATGAAGTGCTCGGTGCGGGTGGGGTGTTGAGCGCGAGCAAGGAGGAAGTGGCTCGGGCTCAGTATCCGGCGTTCTTCCGGGACGCGGCCAAGTTGGAGGCCGAGGCGGTCGAGCTGCATGTGTATGACACTCAGTTGGTCAATGGCCTGTTGCAGGTGGAGGAGTACGCACGAGCGGTGTTCGCCATGTGGCAGCCGCTGTTGGACGAAGCGCTCATGGAGCAGCGAGTCGCCGCAAGGCTGGCGCGGCAGGAGATCTTCGCTCGACGCCCAGCGCCGCATCTGAGCTTCGTGATCGAGGAAGCTGTCCTGCTCCGGCCCCTCGGCGGAGAGGCGGTCTGGCGAGGACAGTTGGAGCACCTGATGCTGATCGCGGAGAAGCGCAACGTGGTGATCCAGGTGATGCCGTTGTCCCGCCAGGAACATGCGGGACTCGCTGGACCGTTCACCTTGATGGAGGCCAAGGATGGGCGCAGGATCGCGTACACAGAGGTACAAGGCGACAGCCGTGTACACACAGAGCGTCACAAGGTGCGGGAGCTTGAACGTACGTACGGGATCCTTCGCGCGCAGGCCCACACTCCGACAGAATCGCTGGCATTGATCGAGAAGTTGTTGGGAGAGAGATGAGCGGGGAAAAGGCGGGGCCGGACACCGACGCCCTGGCATGGTTCAAGAGCAGCTACAGCGCGGGTGATGGCGGCCAGTGCGTAGAGGTCGCCGCCCACCCCGCCACGGTCCACGTCCGCGACTCGAAGGACACAACCCGCGCCGCTCTGGCCGTAGACCCCACGGCGTGGACCGCGTTCGTCGAGTTCGCGGCACTCTGACAGGTGCTGGCCATCGGTGGGCGGGACGGTCCTGCCCTCGTGATCAGCCCGGATGCGTGGGGCGGCTTCACCCATGGCGTGATCGACGGGTAGCGCCGTGCGTAGCCCGTACACATCGGCGCCCCGCTCCAGTCGGCTCGTAGCAGGGCGCCGGTCGCGGTGCGAGCCCGTCAGCCCTCGTTGGCCGGGGCGGCACCGGGGGCCAGGTGGTGCTGTACGCGGAGGAATCAGTACGACGTCATCGCGGTAGTCCTCCTGGTACCAGATCATGACCGGACCTTCGGCGTGGGTCTTGACGCCGGAGGCGGATTCCTGGATGTCGAAGGGATGGCCGTTGCGGCGGACTCCGACGGCTTCGGCGATGCGGCGGGCGAGGTCTTCGACTTCGTGCCGGTAGGGCTCGGGGAGGTCGCCGACGACGTGTTCGGCGTCGGGGTTGTACTCCCAGGTCCAGTCACGCGCGCGGCGTCGGCCTCCGCGTCGGCGAGGATGCGGCCGAGTTCGGCGGAGGCGGCGCGACGGGTGTCCTTGTCGTCGCTGGTGGCGACGGCGTTTCCTTTGCGGCGGCGGCGTTCGTCAGGCGGCTACGGGGGTGGGTGTGGTCTGTTTGAGTTCGTCACGCTGGGCAGTGGTGACCATGCGGGGGTACAGGTGGATCTCGCCTCGGGCGTAGGCGCCCAGAAGGATCTCGCAGAGTGCGAACATCGAAAGGATTTTTGCCTTACGCGACGCTTGTCCACTTCATTCCATGCGGTGTCGCTCGCGAAGACGGTCCGGCCGCGGCTTCCGGCGGCGCCGGGTCCGGCGCCGCCGGGTCCGTCGGCTCTGTGCCCAGTGGAACGCGTTCCCTTTTCCTGAGAAGGGAACCACCCCTAGCTTTAGGGCTGGTTAGTGCAACAAGGGGGACAAATGATGTACAGCATCATCGTGGTGCCGCCCGAGTACGGCGGGCCCGGGGAACCGATCCGCCTCGCGAGCGGGGAGCAGCTCGACTTCGGCCGGAGCACGGGGGCGCCAGGCCCTCACCTCACCATCGCGCACGAAGGGGTGTCCCGGGCCGCCGGCCGGATAACCGCACACGACACCTTCTGGATACTGAGCAATCTCAGCCACTCCCAGACCTATGTCGTGGAGAACCCGGAGGGTGCGGGCGAGCACATCAAGGTCGCACCGGGCCGCCTCAACGCCCCGG
The DNA here is from genome assembly GCF_033794485.1 of Streptomyces sp. MB09-02B. NCBI lineage: Bacteria > Bacillati > Actinomycetota > Actinomycetes > Kitasatosporales > Streptomycetaceae > Streptomyces > Streptomyces sp. MB09-02B. The sequence continues at coordinate 4,100 of NZ_JARGEE010000093.1, read as the reverse complement.
TGCCCTTCGAGTTCGCCCGGGTTGTACTGCCCGCCGGCGGCGAGCTGCTCAGCTTCGACGTGTGGGCGCCACGCCACGACTACCTCGACACCCGGGCGACGGACCAGGAGTCCCCCGGCGGCGCCAGCACCGCCCCGGCGTTCGCCCTGGACCGCTCCAAGCGCTACTTCGCGGTGCTGACCGCGCTGTGCGAGCCCCGGCTGCGCGGTGCGCCGCACGCGCAGCTGCCCACCGTCGAGCAGCTGGCCGAGCGGCTGCGACCGATCTGGCCCACCACCAACCGCGCCGCCGTGCAGTGGAACATCGACTACCTGGCGGTGAAGCTGCGCCTCAAGCCCGCCCCGGACACGGCGGAGTCCGGTCCCCGGCTCAACGGCAAGAAGGAGTCGCTCGTCTCGCTCGCGCTCCGCTTCGACCTTGTCCGGGAGGACGATCTCGTCCTGCTCACCCGCCCCCGCGAGGCGGTGCGGTGAACCCGTTCCGTACGAGCCCGGGACATCCGTCCTCCGTGCACGTCCCCAAGGGCTATCGGGTCGGCGGCTGGGAGGTCCGCGAGCCCATGGCCGCCGGGGCCTTCGGCAGCGTGTACGCGGGCCGACGCGTCGGCCCGTCCGGGGAGCCACCGTCCGTGTCCGCGCTGAAGTTCCTGCCCACCGGCACCAGCACCCCACGCCAACTGCGGCATCTGCGGGAACTCGCCGAGCGCGAGGTGAAGTTGCTGAGCCGGCTGCAGGCGCCACGCCTCATCCGGTTGTACGAGACGCTGACGGTGGACGACCCCGGGCACCCGGAGCTCGACGGCGCCACCGTCCTCGTACTGGAGAAGGCCGAGGAGTCCCTCGACGCCCTGCTCTCTCGGACGCCGAGACCGCGCGGCGGGCCCGAGCTGCTGGCCCAGATCTGCGCCGGCCTGTACCAACTGCACCATGCGGGCTGGGTGCACGGCGACCTCAAGCCACCCAACGTCCTTCTCATGAAGGACGGTTCGGTGCGCCTGGCCGACTTCAACATGGCCGCCGAGATGGAGGGCACGCACGCGTACACCCCCGCCTTCTCCACGCCCGACTACACCCCGCCCGAGCTGCTCTGGTCCGAGGTCGGCGAACGCGGCCGCCAGATCCGCCCGGCGGCGGACGTCTGGGCCTTCGGCGTACTCGCCCATGTCGTGCTCACCGGATCCCAGCCGCTGCCGGGCTCCACCCCGTCCGCCCGCCGGGACGCAGCGGTGCGCTACGCGCAGGGCCATGACGAGTTGCGCCTCTCCCCCGAACTCCCCTCCCCCTGGCAGCAGATCATCGCGGACTGCCTGGCCCGCACGCACCGGGAGCGCGCCGTACACGACGCGGCGTCACTGCTGCGCAGGGTGGAGTCGGCGGCGGGCACGGCCCGCTCGCCCCGGTCGCACCCGCTGCCTCGGCGGTGGCGCTGGGCCGCGATGGCGGCGGCCGGGCTCGCCGCGCTCGGCTTCGGGGTGAACAACGCCCTGGCGGGGGTGGGTGAGACCGCCGCGGGCGCCGTGGGTTATGACCGGTGCGACAAGGGCAGCGTCTGCTTTTTCACCGAGCGGGACGGCATGGGCGAGATGTGCGCGTGGGACGGCGACGACAACGACTGGACAGCAGGCGAGAACCATTGCGGCTGGGCCGCCCAGAAGAAGGCCCGGTCGGTCTTCAACAACGGCCACGACACCGACGCGGGCGAGGAGTTCGTCGATGTCGCCTACTACGCGCAGAAGCGGCTGCGGGAGCCTCTGGGCTGCGTTGAGGTGGGCGCCAGGGAGAACTTCACCGCGCCGCTGCGGACCCGGTCGCACATCTGGGAGAAGAAGTGCCGAGCCAGTGATGCCCGCCCTTCGGCGGCCCAACCCTCTGAGATACGAGTACGCGGTGACGGCCCTCCGGCGGGACGGTGAGCGGAGCACACTTCCGCCGGGCACGCCGCCGCCCGGCCCTGCGAAAGGGGTCCGATGCCGCAGAGCAAGAGGAAAGTCCGGCGCCTTGGACACCGGCTGCGTACGGCGATGCTCGCCTGTGCGGCCGCGCTGTCGCTGGGAGCCGCCACGATGTCCGGCGCTTCGGCTTCCGGTTCCGCTTCGGCTGCTGGTTCCGCCTCCGCCGACGGGGCATCGGTCACGCAGGCGCCACCCCCGGGCAAGCCCGCCTTCCAGATGCCGTTCTCCTGCCAGAGCCAGTGGCAGCTCAACACCTACGACGCCGGGCACGACCCCGCACTCGACATCGTGGTGAAGGGCAACACCGGATCCGACGGCCTGCCCGTACAGGCGTCCGCCGCGGGGACGGTCACCGCGACCTACTGGGACAACGGCTCGGGGAACACCATTCAGGTCAAGCATGCGGGCGGCTGGTTCACGGCGTACTACCACCTCAAGGATGCCCCCGACCGCTACGTCAAGAAGGGCGACAAGGTCCAGCCCTCGACGCGCATCGGCCGGATCGGCGCCTCCGGCGACACGAGTTGGGCCCATCTCCACTACGAACAGCGGTACTTGGCGACCGGCGACTTCACCGACGAAAGGCACCGCAAGCCGGTCCACTTCAACGGCGTCGAGTACACGGGCGTCGGCAAGCAGTGGCCGAGCGTGACCAGCGCCAACTGCGGCGACTCCGCCGCCTGGAAGGACTGTCCGCCGGGCTCGGTGTGCTTCTACTCCGGCACTGACGGAACCGGCAGCGTGTGCCGGACCGACAGCGACGACCCCAGCAGCGCGTGCGGTCTGCGCAAGTCGTTCTTCAACAACGGCAACGTTCAGGAGGGCTACGACCACGTCCAGGTCACCTTCGTGGAGGGCGGCGGGGCCTGTCTGCACCGCGGCTGGTTCGAGGGCCGGGGCAACTTCGCCTCCGGCGGCCGGACCATCGACTCCGTGCGGTGGCGGGGCGAATGCCCGGCCTGAGGGGGGCGCCGGCGCGTACCGCCACTCCTCTGATGTACGAGGTACCGGCACCCGGCCCGGTCAGCCATGGTGTGAACACGTCACCGGGAGCGGCGTGGCACACCGGAAGCGACATCACTGAACGTCGCCCGCAACGCCCGGCCGCACCTTCATGCGCCTCGATCGAGGCAGACCAAGGGGGAACAAACATGCGCAAACTAGGTGTCACCATCGCCACACTCGCCCTGACGGTCGTCGGCCTGGGCGTCCCGGCCACTTCAGCCCAGGCCGCCAGTGGTTACGACCGCTGTGTGAGGGGCGACGTCTGCTTCTTCTCCGGCAGCGACGGTAGCGGAAGCATGTGCAGCTGGAACGCCGACGACAGCGACTGGCGGGGCGGTGCCATCACGTGCTCGTGGTCGGGCACCACGAAGGTCAGGTCGGTATACAACAACGGCTACTCGGGAGGCTACGACACCGTCAAGTACTACCGCTACGCCAACTACAACACCTACGAAGGCTGCGCAGCCAACGGCTTGAAGTACACCTACTCGACCCCGAAGACCCTCCGCTCCCACAAGTGGGCCACCAGCTGCTGATCGGGCAGGCTGTCGTGCCCCGGCGCCGCGCGAAGCGCGGACGGCGCCGGGGCACTGGGCTGCCCTCCGGGGGGACGGTCGACCCCGACGGCGAGACCGGTCGCGGTCCTGCCCTGATCGACGCGATCGTCCTGGATATATGGAGCTTGATCGCAGGGGCGTCGAGCTGCTGTTCCAGGTCCTGACCGAGCGCGAGGAGAAGAACAGCGTCGCCATCGCCTCCAACGAGAGCTTCGGCAAAGCGCACATGTTCCGGCGAACCTATGCCAGGCGGTGCAGAAACGGGGTAGGTTCCTGCTCGCGCCAGGACGTGTGATGTGGCGGGCGGCCGAGTCAGCCAAGCGCGGCAGCTCGTCGACTTGGCCGAACGGACTCTGGAATCGGCTGTTATTGATCCGAAACTCAAAGGGTTCTATTCGAGGATGTAGCGGACGTGCGGGCCGCCGAAGTAGCCGCGGACGATGTGGGGCTGGCGTTGGCGTCGGTGGAAGAACCGTCGGGTCTCGGCAGCGAGTTGGGCCTGGTCGCGGGCCCGGCTGTGCATCGGCAGGCTCCGTTTGAGGTCGGCGTTGACCAGCTCGTCGGGGTTCAGCTCCGGCGAGTACGAC
>NZ_JARGEE010000939.1:0-848 GCF_033794485.1 Streptomyces sp. MB09-02B | reverse complement strand
CCCCGCTCCCCCCGAACGGCACCTACCTGATCACCGGTGGCGCGGGCGGCCTCGGCTCCGCACTCGCCCGTGACCTCGCGGAACGCGGCACACCCACGCTCGTCCTCACCGGCCGCACCCCCACCCCGCCCCGCGCCCTGCTCGACGAACTCCGCGCGCTCGGCGCCCTCGCCCGCTACCAGGCGGCCGACGTCACCGACGCGGACGCCGTCGACGACCTCGTGGCCGGCCTGCCGCCCCTGGACGCCGTGTTCCACGCGGCGGGCACGGCGCGCCCCGGCAGTCTGCGGGGCAAGCCGGACGACGAGATCGAGGCCGTACTCGCCGCGAAGGTGCGCGGGACGAGGCTGCTCGCCGAGGCGCTGCGGCGGCACGGCCAGGAGGACGCCGTACGTGTCGCCTTCTCGTCCGTCTCCGCCGTACTGCCAGGCCTGGCCGGCGCCCTCGGCGACTACGCGGCCGCCAACTCCTTCCTGGACGCTTTCGCCACCGCCGAACGCGCCGCCGGCCGCCCCTGGCAGAGCATCGCGTTCGGCCCGGTCACCGACACGGGCCTGGCGAGCGGAACGCACCCGGCGCTCGCGCCTCTGACCGCCCGGGCAGCCCTGGCGGCCCTCCACCAGGCACTCACCCTTGACACGGCACACGTCCTGATCACGGCCTCGCCCACCGCACTCCCGGCGTCCACGCTCGCGGCGTCCACGCTCCCGGCGTCCACGCTCCCGGATAGGGCAGCTGACGGGATGGAGGCCGCAGGCCCCGTAGGGACGCGAGGAACTGCGCGACCAGCCACAACGCCCCCGCAGCCGCCAACGAACAGCTCCCCCCGAGCCATCAGGCGCCCACCC
>NZ_JARGEE010000938.1:0-864 GCF_033794485.1 Streptomyces sp. MB09-02B | reverse complement strand
ACCCCTCCCCGGGCAGACCGAGGAGCGCCCCGCACACCACCACGGCGGCCGTGGCGGCCAGCGCGGCCCTCGTGTGCTGGCGGCGGCGCACCAGATCGGTGGGGCGGGCGTGCAGCGAACAGGGGTCGTACTCGGGGGACAGGAGCAGCGCGTGCTGGCGCGCCGGTACCGAGTCGGCCTCCCGCAGCGCGTCCGCCGGATCATCGACCCCGGCCTCTTCCAGGAGCGTCCGGATCACCGGGTCGGGGAGCCTCTCCAGGCCCCGCAGGACATAGGCGGCCCGGGCCGGTGAGGAGAGGGCCGACAGCCGTTGGTCCAGGGCCAGTTCGTCGGCGCCGCCCGAGCGGGGGAAGAGCCGCAGCCCCCACACCTGCGGCAGCAGCGGCGGCAACTGGGAGCGCTTCGGCCACGCCCTGCGCCGCAGCGGGAGACCGGCCTCCAGGGCGGTGCGGACCACCTGGAGCCGTACGTAGGCGTACCCGGGGTTGCGCTCGCGCCCCGCCACGGTTCCCGTGCCCGTCGCCTGCGCCGGGATCAGCGAGGCCGACTTGCGTCCCCTCGGCAACGCCCGCTGCGTCAGCGCGTGCGCCGTCAGCACCCGACGGTTGCGGCCCAGGCTGGGCGGCAACGTCAGATAGGCGAGCCGCACCAGACGCGGATAGTGCTCGACGAGCGCGGCCTCCGCCTGCTCGACGTCCACGACCGACTCCTGAGCGCGGGAAGCTGCGGGGCGCGGGGCGACATCCTGTGACTGCACGTTCAACAAAACGAGCGATAGGTCAGATGGTCACCACGCCGTTCCACTGGGGTGCGCCGGGGCGCCCAGTGGGGTGGGGGTACGGGTTTCGTCGGCGGGTGCGGGTG
>NZ_JARGEE010000937.1:0-868 GCF_033794485.1 Streptomyces sp. MB09-02B | reverse complement strand
ACCGCACCCCCTGCCCCGGTGCCCCTCACCCGTGCGGCACCCACCCGCGGCTCCGCCGACTCCCGCAGCTCTCGTTCCATCTCCGCCACCGTCGCCCGAAGGCGGGGCAGCAGCGTCGAGCGCAGCGACTCCGCGGTGTGCCGGCTCGTGTGGCTGACGACGCTCGCCACACACGCCACCCGTCCCGTACGCGGATCCCGTACGGGTACGGACACCGCCACCAGCCCCGGTTCGATCAACTGGTCGTCCAGCGCCCACCCCTGGGCGCCCGCCCGTGCCGTACGGTCCTCGAAGTCGTCGTAGGCGCCGGCGCGAGGAGGCACCGCCGGAAAGCCCCGGCCCTCCGGGTCGGCCACGCGGCGGGCGCGCCACCGGGACCAGTCGGCCGGCCCCCACTCGGTGGCGAACAGCGGGCCGGGCGCGGTGCGTTCGGCCGGGAGGAGGTCGCCGATGCGGAAGCTGAGGGACATCGCGCGACGGCGGGTGGCCTGGTGGATGAAGCGGACGCCGTCCAGGTCGCCGACCGCCAGGGACACCGACTCGTCGAGCTCGTCCGCGAGGGCGTCCGCGTGGGCGTCCAGGAGGCGGGGGAGGCGGATGGCGGCGAGGTAGGCGTTGCCCAGCTCCATCAGGCGGGGGGCGAGGACCGCGTCACGGCCGTCCAGTCGTACGTAGCCCATGCGGGCCAGCGTCGCCGTGATCCGGTCCACGGTGGAACGCGCGAGCCCGGTCGCCTTCTCCAGCGCGCTCGGGCTCAGCGTGCCGTCCGCTTCGGTGAGCCGGCGCAGCACGGTGATGCCGCGCATCAGGGGGGCGACGGCTTCGGCGGGCGCGGGCGCGGGCGAGGAGGGGGAGGCGGGGCCGGCCG
>NZ_JARGEE010000936.1:0-868 GCF_033794485.1 Streptomyces sp. MB09-02B | reverse complement strand
CCCCCCGGCCGACACTCGCCCCACCCCCCACTTCCGGCATATCGTGGTATACGCACCCATCACGCACCGAGAGCGGACGGCTCAGGGGGTCGTCATGGTCGAGACGCTGCTCATCACCGCCGCGGCGATCGGCTCCGCCGCAGTCGTCTACGTCGCCGCCGCGGCCCGAGTCGTCAAACAGTACGAACGAGGCGTGGTCTTCCGCCTCGGCCGCCTGCGCGGCACGCCCAGAACCCCCGGCTTCACCATGGTCGTCCCCGGCCTCGACCACATCCGCAAGGTCAACATGCAGATCGTGACGATGCCGGTCCCGGCCCAGGAGGGCATCACCCGCGACAACGTCACCGTACGAGTCGACGCGGTGGTCTACTTCAAGGTCGTCGACGCCGCGAACGCGGTCGTCCAGGTCGAGGACTACCGTTTCGCCGTCTCCCAGATGGCCCAGACCTCCCTGCGCTCCATCATCGGCAAGAGCGACCTCGACGACCTCCTCTCCAACCGCGAGAAGCTCAACCAGGGCCTGGAGCTGATGATCGACAGCCCCGCCGTGGAGTGGGGCGTCACCATCGACCGCGTCGAGATCAAGGACGTGTCCCTCCCCGACACCATGAAGCGCTCCATGGCCCGCCAGGCCGAGGCCGACCGGGAACGCCGCGCCCGCATCATCAACGCGGACGCGGAGCTGCAGGCGTCGAGGAAGCTGGCCGAGGCGGCGAAGGAGATGGCCGACACCCCCTCCGCACTCCAACTCCGCCTGCTGCAGACGGTGGTGGCGGTCGCCGCCGAGAAGAACTCCACCCTGGTCCTCCCCTTCCCGGTGGAACTCCTCCGCTTCCTGGAACGCGCCCAGGCGGGCCCCCCACCGGAC
>NZ_JARGEE010000935.1:0-877 GCF_033794485.1 Streptomyces sp. MB09-02B | reverse complement strand
TTGGTCGGGAGTGTTAGCGGTGTTTAATACCCCACCCCGTGGCCCCCCCTTTTGCTACTTGTAAGATCCACGCCGTACACCCCGGCGGCGACCACCTGATCGTGGTGGGCCGCGTGGAGGCACTGGGCACCGACACCGACACCGACGACGGGACCGGCAACGCGGATGCCGCGCCGCTGCTCTTCCACCGGGGCCGCTTCGGCGGCTTCACACTCGACACACCCGACTAGCCCGCCGACGACCCCATCGCCGCGCCCACGAGCAGCAGACACAGCGTGGCCAGCGTGCCCCAGACGAGGATCGCCGCGCAGGGCTGGACGGGACGACCCATCTCGGCGCGTACCAGGGTGTGGTGGGTGACCAGGGCCGGAGGCAGCGCCGCCGCGTAGAACGCGAGGCCGGGGAGCAGCCAGGACGGTACGGCCAGGGCGGGAAGCACCCAGAGGGTGCAGGCGGGCGGGATCCACCACCACGCGACACGCCCGGTGAGCTGCCGCGCCGTCCAGTGGGCGAGCGCGACGGCCGGGAGCACGTACGCCACGGTCATGAGGGCGGCAGCGAAGAGGATGAGGAGGAGCAGCAGCGGGGAGAGCAGGAGCACCCCGAAGGACGCTGCGGGTGCCCGCCCCGAGTCGAGCCCGACCAACAGGAGGACAGCGCAGGACAGCCCGCCTTGCACGCCCAGTACCGCCATGGAAACAGCGGACGGCGCCGCGCCCGCGCGAGCCCCGTTCTCGCCCCCGTCCTCGTCCGGCACCCCGGCTGTCGCCGCCATGGACTTCACCAGCATCCCTCCCCCTACAGGGAGGGTGCCACGACCCGATCGGTTGTGCCCCGCTTTCCCGGCCACGTCCGCCCCGGCACCTCAGGCCCCCAC
>NZ_JARGEE010000934.1:0-877 GCF_033794485.1 Streptomyces sp. MB09-02B | reverse complement strand
ACGGGCGTCCTCGACGTCTCCGCGCAGGTGCTGGGCGGCCTCTTCCAGCTGCTGACGATCGCGCTGTTCTCGTTCTACTTCGCCGCCGACGGACGGCGGGTGCGGGTGCGTTGTGGCTGGTCGCGCAGTTCCCCGCGCCCCTGAGGGGGCTGGGGCGGACCACGGTTACCAGTGCCGCCAGGCCGTGCTGGACCGGTTCGCCGTACTCATGTCCGTACGACGCCAGTTCCGTGCCGTCCGGGCCGTACAGGACCGCTCGGCCCTTCAGGCGCTGGGCCAGCTGCCGCAGGACCGCGCGCACCGGGTCCGGGCGGGACGCGGCTGCCGCCAGGCCCTGCTGGGCCTCCGTCACGCGGCGGAGTTCCGCGTGCCTGGCCCGGGCCATCAGCTGCCAGACCGCGCGGGCGACGCCGGAGAAGGTGGTGCCGGGCGGGACTTCGATCAGCGGCAGGCCGTGGGCGTCGCAGGCGGCGACCAGGGCCTCCGGGACGCGGTCGTGGACGGGGGCGACGCCGAAGCCGAGGGCCGCGCCGCCCGCCGCGACGATGCGGGAGACGTACGCGTCGAAGTAGTCGTCCAAGGCGTCGACGTGGTCGTCGGCGGAGGCGCCCGGGTCGGCCGCTCCCGGGATGTGCACGCCGGCCGTCAGCAGCAGCTCGCCGCCGAGCAGGTACGGGTACGGGTCCGACATCTCCGAGGCGTGCGCCCAGTGGATCGCCGTGTCCGTGTCCACCGGGCCGGCGATCTGCCGCAGGCCCAGGCCGCCGTGGGCCAGCAGCGCCGATAGGGGCACGGGTTGTCCTTTATCACCCTTTTACGGTTCCGACGAAAACCCTTGTTAAAAACCGGGGGGTGCCGCAACAAAAAAAAAAAAAAA
>NZ_JARGEE010000933.1:0-878 GCF_033794485.1 Streptomyces sp. MB09-02B | reverse complement strand
GCCGTGCACATAGGCCTCGCTGAGGCCGCCCCCTCAACACCTCCGGTTCCCACCCCCCGTTCTTCCTCGTGCACGCCGCCGGAGGGACCACCGATGTGTACCGGGGCCTCGTCGAGCGGCTCGGCGGGGAGCGGCCGGTGTTCGGTACGGAGCGGGTCGACGAGGCTCGTACGGTCGTCGAGAAGGCCCGGCGGTACGCGGAGGCCGTGGCCGCCGTGCACCCCGACGGCCCCTGTCTGCTGGGCGGTTGGTCGTTCGGCGGCTTCGTCGCGCAGGAGGCGGCCCGACAGCTCACGGCCGACGGGCGGGACGTACGCCTGGTGGTGCTCATCGATTCCGTACGGCCGCTCCCCCGCCCCGAGGAGACACCGGCCGAACGGATCCGCGCCCACCTCACCGGCTTCGCCCGCCACGTCGCCGACACCTACGGGGTCGAACTGCGGCTGCCGTACGACGAGTTGGCCGCCACGGAGGACGACGGCGCGCGGATCGACACCGTACTGGCCGCCCTGCGCGAGGCCGTCGACGTGCCGCGCGCGGCCCTGGAACACCAGCGGTCCTCCTATGTGGACCTGCGGATCGGCGAGGCCCACCGCCCGGGCCGGCACGACGGGCGGGTGGTGCTGTACCGGGCCACCGAGCCCGCCCCGCACACCGTGCGCGACCCCGCGTACGAGCGGGACGACGAGGCGCTCGGCTGGGACGAGCCGTGCCCGCGGCTGACCGTCGTCCGGGTCACCGGCCACCATCTGTCGCTGCTGGACCCCCCGCACGTCGACGAGATCGCCGCCCATCTGCGGTGGGAGCTCGCCGACGACCACCGCTGAACCCGAGCCCAGGAGAGCCGCCATGTCCGACCCCACCGACCCCACCGACCC
>NZ_JARGEE010000932.1:0-895 GCF_033794485.1 Streptomyces sp. MB09-02B | reverse complement strand
GGTGGGGTGCGGTTCACCGGGCCGTGGGGCTCAGCGTCGCGAAGACGATCACGTTGTCCCGGTACTCCTCGCCCGTGCGCGGGCCGCCGCACGTGATGAGACGCAGCGCGGGGCGGTCCACGTTGCCGTAGACCTCGTTCGCGGGGAAGTCGGCCTTGGCGACCGTGCGTACGGAGTCGACGGTGAATTCCGCTGCGGTGCCGTTCTCCAGGCGCGCCTCGACGCGCTCGCCCCGCCGCAGCCGGGCGAGCCGGCGGAACACCCCGTCGCCGTAGGGGCCGACCGTGACATGGCCCAGGATCACCGACGGGCCGGTCTGGCCCGGGGTCGGCGAGTGCCGGTACCAGCCCGCCCTGTCGTGCTCCGTGACCGGCGGCACCTCCACCGTGCCGTCCGGGGCCAGCCCCAGGCGGATGACCGGGGTGTCGACCTCGATGGCCGGGATCAGCAGCCGCACCGGGACCGAACGGGCCAGGGGGCGCGACGTGCCGGGGGGCGGCGACGAGGACGGTGCGGACGGCGAGGACGGATGCGGGGTCGCGTCGCCCCCGGGTGGTGCGGTCGTGGCGTCGTCGGTGCGGCTGCCGGAGCAGCCCACCGACAGGGAGATCGCCGCCGCGGCGGCGAAGGCGCGCCTGGAGAGCGGTGTCACGCCTCGTTCGCCCGCTTGCGGCGTACGAGGACGACGGCCGCGCCGCCGCCGAGGAGCAGCGCGGTGGCACCCGTGCCCGCCAGCACGCCCGCGCCGCCGGACCCCGTCGACTCCGGTGCCGTACCGGTGTCGGGGGCGCCGCTCGGAACGACGGAGACCTGGCTCGGCACCGGGCTCGCGTCGCCACCGCCCGGGGCCTCGGTGGGCGCGGACTCCGACGGGTGGTCCGTGGCGGGGGTGGAC
>NZ_JARGEE010000931.1:0-905 GCF_033794485.1 Streptomyces sp. MB09-02B | reverse complement strand
TTTTTGGTGGGATATTGTTAAAAGAGACCGTCGTAGCCGTAGCCGGTGAGCGACGGGATCATTCCGGCCAGGGAGACGCAGCGGGCACCGAGGGACGCGCCGTGGACCACGCCGCGTCCCTCGGTGCCCGCTGCGTCTCCCTGGCCGGAATGATCCCGTCGCTCACCGGCTACGGCTACGACGTCCTGCGGGAGCTGGCGGCAACGTCCACGGCCCCGACCACCCTCACCACCGGCCACGCGGCCACCACCGTCGCCGTGGTGAAGACCGTGCGCGCCGCCCTCCGGGCGACCGACCGCGAGCTGGCCGACCTGACCCTCGCCGTCGTCGGCCTCGGTTCCATCGGCACGTCGTCCCTGCGTCTGCTGCTCTCCCTCAGCCCCCACCCGCCGGCCCGCGTCCTGCTCTGCGACGTCCCCGGCAGCGCCCCCCGACTCCACCACCTGGCGGCGGAACTGTCGGCCGACCACCCCACGACGGCCGTAGGGGTTGTCGAGTCCACCGGTTCCGGGGGCCTCCCCGCCGAGGTCTACGAGGCGTCCGACCTGATCGTCACGGCGGTCAGCGGCGGCCCGACGGCCCTGCTGGACGTGGACCGGCTGCGCCCCGGCACGATCGTCGTGGACGACTCCTTCCCGCACTGCTTCGACACCGCGCGAGCCCTGGAGCGGATGAGGCGCGAGCAGGACGTACTGATCGTGGGAGGCGGCCTGCTGGCCCTGGACCCCACCGAGACCCGCCTGTCACCGGATCTCCCGGCCGCCGCCCTGACCGGCCACGCCACCGCCCGCACCCAGCACCACCTGGCGGTCCACCTCCCCGGCACCCTCGCCTCCTGCCGCCTGGAGTCCCTCCTGCACGCCCACCTCACCCGTCCCGGCCTCGACGCCGACCCGGGCCCCGAG
>NZ_JARGEE010000930.1:0-905 GCF_033794485.1 Streptomyces sp. MB09-02B | reverse complement strand
CCCGGGGCCGGTGCGCGCCGGAAGCGGCTTCGGGGAAGAACGGGGGCGGGACGACGGGCGGGACATGGGCGCGGGCCGGTGCCGGGGCCGTCACCGCCCGCCCCTCGTCGACCCTGCGACCCAACTCGCGGGCGTCGTGGGGGCGGTCCTCCGGCTCCTTGGCGAGCAGGTCGAGGATGATCCGGTCGAGGTACTCGGGCACCTCGTCACGGTGGCTGCGCGGGGGCGCCGGCGCTGTGTCGCGGTGGCCCATGAGTACCGCCCAGGCGTCGTCGAGGTCGAACGGCGGCACGCCGGTGACAATTTCGTAGAGCACGCAGCCGAACGAGTAGAGGTCGCTGCGCCGGTCGACCTGACCGCCGATGATCTGTTCCGGCGACATGTAGTGCGGGGTGCCCATCGCGATGCCGGTGCCGGTGAGGCGGGAGGTGAAGGTGACGTCCCGGCCCAGGCGCGCTATGCCGAAGTCGCAGATCTTCACGGTGCCGTCGGTGAGCAGCATGATGTTGGCGGGCTTCAGGTCACGGTGCACGATGCCCTGGAGGTGGGTGTGGGCGAGGGCGGAGGCCACCTGGCCGGCGATCTCGACGACCGTGGGGACGGCCAGCGGATGGTGCCGGTTGTCCTCCAGGAGTTGGCTGAGGTTGCGGCCCTCCAGTAACTCCATGACGAGGAACAGCACTCCGTCGGACTCGCCGAAGTCGTGGACGACGGTCACGCCCCGGTGCTGAAGGGCCGCCGCGACGCGCGCCTCGCGCCGGAACCGCTCCCGCAGGACCCGGGTGACGGACTGGTCGGGCTGGGCGGTCAGTGGTTTCAGGCACTTGAGCGCGACCTGCCGCCCCAGGGACTCGTCTCTCGCCCGCCAGACCTCCCCCACCCTGTCTCTTAAACCAAACTTACGC
>NZ_JARGEE010000092.1:0-24962 GCF_033794485.1 Streptomyces sp. MB09-02B | reverse complement strand
GCGGTGACGGGGGGAGCGGGCCCGGCTCACAGAGCCCGGCCCGCTCCCCCCGTCACCGCTTCTTGATCCTCAGGAACGTCACGGAGTTCGCCGGGAACGTGTAGCTGAACTTCCTGGCCACCCCGCTGAACGTGGACTTCACCGGCGCCACCGGCGTAGCCGTCTCCGTGTTCACCGCGTCCGGCGCGGCCGTGAGCGTCGTCACGCGCGCCGTGGAGCGCACCTTCGCACCGCCGAGGTCGATCGCCGCACGCGCGGCCACCCCTTGCGCGTTGACGACCTTCAGGATCAGGTCACCCGTCTTCGCGTCCCGCGTCACGACCTGCCGGAACGGCTCCGCCGGCTTGTCGTCGGTGAAGCTTCCCCACTCCTTGCCGTCCAGCAGCAGGGTCACCTGCCGGCCGCGCACCTTGACCTCGACGTCGTACGTCCGGCCCGTCTCGATCGTGCCCGGCTTGGAGATCAGCGAGGACTTGCCGCCGTCGACGGCCTGCTCGACCGCGCTGGTGGTGTTGTTCCAGCCGCCGAGGTTCCACCAGTAGAAGTTGCCGGTGTCCTTGACGCCGAAGGCGACGAGGAAGCCCTCCTTGCCGGACTTCTTGGTGGCCTTCACCTTGAGGTCGTAGTCGTGCCAGGCGGTGTCACCGGCCGTGACCATGGTGTTCTCGGCGGCTGCGTCGGTCTGCACGTACTGGCCGTCCTGGACGCTCCAGCTGCCGCCGCCGGTGTGGTTCCACTTCGACGCGTCACCGCCGAAGTCGTCGGCGAACAGGGACGCGCCGTCGGCCGACGTCACCTTCACGTCGTCGTACGCCGCTGTCGTGGCCCACGTGGAGAGGCCGACGGCTCCGGTGATCGGACCGGTCAGCGCCGGGGTGCCGGTGGCCTTCGACGGCACCACACGGTCGCCGACGTTGTTCATGAAGAGCTTCTGCGCCTCGTAGCTGGCGGAGTTCCACGACGCGTGGTTGTTGAACCAGATCATGTCGGGGCGCCATTGCACATAGTCCTCGTTGGCGAGGAGCGGCGCGTAGGAGGCCAGTTTCACGATGTCGGCGTTGCGCTCCAGGCCGGTCATGAACGCGGCTTCGGAGAGCGCGTTCTTGAAGGCGTTGCCCTGGGAGGCGTACTCGCCGAGGAAGACTTTCGGGCCCTTCCTGTCGTACGAGTCGTAGCGGTCGTTGTTCTGGAGGAACCACTGGGGGCTGTTGTAGTAGTGCTCGTCGACCATGTCGACGTCGGCCTCACGGTTCAGCTTCCACGCGGTGTCGAAGGTGGTGCCCGTGTCGTCGGGGCCGGAGTTCGAGATCACCGTGATGTCGGGGTACTTCGCCTCGATGGCGGCCCGGAACTTCTGGAAGCGGGCGAAGAACTCGTCCGGCAGGTTCTCCTCGTTGCCAACGCCGAGGTGGGTGAGGTGGAAGGGCTTCGGGTGGCCCATCTGGGCCCGCTTCTTGCCCCACTTGCTGGTGATGGGCCCGTTGGCGAACTCGATGAGGTCCAGGGTGTCCTGGATGTGCCGCTGGAGCAGGGCCTCGTCGTCGGTGGCCTTGTTCTGGCCGCAGCCGGTGACGAGGGCGGGCACCACGGGCAGCGGCATGGCGCCGATGTCCTCGGAGAACTGGAAGTACTCGTAGTAGCCGAGGCCGTAACTCTGGTTGTAGCCCCAGAAGTTGGCGTTGGTGGCGCGCTGTTCGACGGGGCCGACGGTGTCCTTCCACTGGTACGAGCGCTGGCGCTCCCAGTTGGAGGCCTCGCTGTAGTCCTGCATGGAGCCGGTGTTGACGAGGCAGCCGCCGGGGAAGCGGACGAAGCCCGGCTTCAGTGCGGCGATCTTCTCGGCGAGGTCCTTGCGCAGGCCGTTCCTGTGCCCCTTGTAGGTGTCGCGCGGGAAGAGGGACACCTCGTCGAGGGCGACGGCGCCGGCGGAGGCGACGGTCAGACGACCGTGGGAGCTGGTCCGCGTCGCCTTGAAGGAGACCCGGTACTTGGCCCAGCCGCCCTTGACCGACACCCGCCGGGCCTCGGCGAGCGTGCCGTCGGCGTCCTGGAGGGTGACGGTCAGCGCCGTACGGCTGTCGGCGCGCGCCCACACCGAGAAGTCGTACTTCTTGCCCTCCTCGACGCGGACGCCGGTGTTGTAGCCCGCGTTGGTGACGGCCGAACCGGCGCCCAGGGAAAGGTAGTTGCGGTTGCGCTCGTGGAGTCGGCCGGCGTCGTTCACGACCTGCGCGGTGCCGTCGACGGTCCAGGAGGTGAGGGGGGTGTAGGCGCGGTTGTCGGCGGTCGAGTACTCGAAGGACCGGTTCTGCACGAGTTCGGCGTACAGACCGCCGTCGGCGGCCCGGTTGATGTCCTCGAAGAAGACGCCGTACATCGTGTCGTCGATCTTCGCGCCCTTGGCGGCCGGGTCGACGGTGATCGCGTAGTCGGTGACGTCCTCGGCGTGCGCGGGGGCCGGGACGGAGGCTGCGGCCACCAGGAAGGCGGTGGCGGTGAGGCCGAGTCTCCAACGGGTGCGGGTACTGCGTGACATGGATACTCCGCGGCTCGGGGTGGGGTCGTGAGGTGCAGGGAGTTACATGGACGAAAGGAAGTTCGTTCGACTTGCCGAACGATGATCAGCACATCGAACGGCAAGATAGGGAGGTGACCAAGACGGCGTCAACGGGTCGCACGGCACCGAAAGTCTCGGAAAAGAAGGACGGATGAGCGGTTTCCTGCCAGTCCCCGACGCGTCGGCGCATCTCCGCGGAAGGTGGCGGGTCCTACGGTCCGTGCGGGACCTGGCGAGCGGCGCGGAAGGAGAGTTCTCCGGGGCGACCGTTTTCAGCCCACTGGACGACGGCGGCCTCCTGCACCGGGAAACCGGAACTTTCGTCTGGCAGGGTGTCCCGCGTCCCGCCGAACGCACCCTGCGCTTCCTGCCGGGGGCCGCGCCCGGCGCGGCGGACGTCCGTTTCGCCGACGGCCGCCCCTTCCACGACCTGGATCTGACGACCGGGCGGTGGCGCACCGACCACCCCTGCGCCGCCGACCTCTACCGGGGCGAGTTCGAGGTGTACGACGAGGACCGCTGGCGGACGACCTGGCGGGTCGGCGGCCCCGCGAAGGACCTGCTCCTGGTCACCGACTACACCCGCGACCGGTCGGCCGGAGACCCCGCTTCTACTGCGCGGCGCCCAACCGCAGGTTCCAGCGGCCCGCGTGGCCCGCGACCGTGAGCGTCGACAGCGGACGGACGTCCATGTTCCAGTACGACGACGGCGGGGCCTTCAGGGCGTAGACCAGGGCGGCGCGCAGCACCGACGGCTCGGCCACCGCGACGACCCGTCCGCCCTCCCCCACCGGACGGGTCTCGAGCCAACCGCCTATGCGGGAGATGAAGGCCATCAGTGACTCACCACCGTGCGGGGTGGAGTGCGGGTCGGCGAGCCAGGCGTCCACGGCCGAGGGCTCCCGCGCCATGGCCTCGCCCAGCGTGAAGCCGCGCCAGCGGCCCATGTCGCAGTCCCGCAGCGCGGGCTGGGCCAGCGGCGCGTAGCCGAGGGCGTCCCCGGTGGCACGGCTGCGCGGCGTGGGCGAGCAGTAGCGCAGCTCGGCCGCCGCCAGCGGCACCAGATCGTGGGCGGCGCGCTGCACTTCGTCCCAGCCGGCCTGGTCCAGCGGCCGGTCGTCCTCGAAACGCTCCGCGAGCAGCGAGGAGCAGCGCGCGGCGGCGACGAACGTGACCCGAAGATGCATGCGGCGATGGTGGAACGGGGTTCTGCGCAGGTCAAGAGGCGTTACTCAGGAGTTACCGGGGGTACCGCGTCGGGCACTCCGGGCACGCGTCGCCGCCCTCTACCCCTCACTCGAACACCAGAGCCATCCACTGGTCGGGCTTGGCGAGCGGCTCGAACCCGAGCTTCGCGTAGAGGCCGTGCGCGTCGTGCGTGGCGAGCAGGACGCGCCGCACCCCGTACGCCCGCAGCTGGTCGCGCACGGCCGTGACCAGCGCGGTGCCGAGCCCGTTCCCGCGCGCCGACGGGGCGACGTACACGTCGCAGAGCCAGGCGAACGTGGCCCGGTCGGTCACCACCCGCGCGTACGCGACCTGCTCCCCCGAACCCACTTCGTACGCGCCGAAGTTGAGGGATCCCCGGATCGCGCTCTCCTGCTTCGCGCGGGCCCGGCCGAGGGCCCAGTAGGCGTCGGTGGACAGCCAGCGGTGGACCCGTCCGACGTCGATGCGTCCGGGATCGTCGGAGATCTCGTAGCCCTGCGGGACGGCGGGGTTCGACTCGTCGCTCATGTCAGGACGTTCGCAGTCCGGGCGCCCGCTGTCGAACCCTTTACGGCCTCCTCCAGCCGCCGCACCCCTTCCGAGATCTCGCCGGCGCCCGCGACCCCGGCGAAGCTCAACCGCAGGTGCCCGGCCGGGGGTTCGGCGCTGAAGTAGGGGCGGCCGGGGGTGACGGCGACACCCGTGCGCAGGGCGGCGGCGACCAGGGCCGCCTCGTCCGTTCCGTCGGGGAGGCGCAGCCACAGGTGGTAGCCGCCGGAGGGGAGGTGGGGCAGGGCGAGTTGGGGCAGGCGCGACCGCAGCCCGGAGGTGAGTGCGTCCCGACGGCGCTTCAACTCCCGTGAGACGGACCGGAGATGGCGGGGCCAGGCGGGCGAGCCGACGAGTTCGAGGGCGGCCTCCTGCAGGGGGCGCGGCACGAAGAAGGTGTCGACGACCTGGATGGCGCGCAGCCGCTCCAGGACCGGGCCCCGCGCGGCCAGCGCGCCGACCCGGAAGCTGGGCGAGGTCGCCTTGGTCAGCGAGGAGACGTGCACCACCACACCGTCGGGATCGTCGGCGGCCAGTGGTCGCGGCAGGGGGCCGGCGTCCTCGTGCGCCAGACGACGCACGAAGTCGTCCTCCACGACGAAGGCTCCCGCCTCGCGGGCGATCCGCAGCACCTCTCCCCTGCGGTCGGCCGTCAGGACGGCGCCGGTGGGGTTCTGGAAGAGCGGCTGGCAGACGAAGACCCGGGCGCCGGACGCCTTGAACGCGTCGGCGAGGAGGGCGGGTCTGACCCCGTCGGCGTCGACCGGGACCGGTACTGGTCGCAGCCCGGCCGCCCGGGCGATCGCCAGCATGCCGGGGTAGGTGGGCGACTCGACGAGCACGGCCGCCCCGGGCGGGGCGAGGGCGCGCAGCGCGGTGGTCAGGGCGGACTGGCCGCCCGCAGCGACGATCACCTCGGCGGCGGTGATCGCCCCGCCGATGCTCCGCGCGAACCACTCGCGCAGTTCCGGCACCCCCTCGACCGGAGGCCGCGCCCACACCCCGGGCCGGCGCCCCGCCCGGGACAGGGCTGCGCCCATCGCCTGCTCCGGCTGCAGCGACGGGTGCAGATAGCCGCCGTTGAACTCGATGACGCCGGGCGGCGGGGAGGCGAGCGAGACGAGGACCCCGGAGGCGTCGATCGTGCGGGGCGACGGCTCGGCGCTGCCGTCCGCGCTCAGCGCGACCTCCTGCCAGGAGGTGTCCCCCACCGGTGCCGTACCGCTCTCGCGTGGGCTCGCCCGGAAGGCGCCCGCCCCCGGCCGGGTCACCACCAGACCCTCTGCGGCCAGCTGCGCCAGGGCCCGTGACACGGTCACCGGGCTCACCCGGAACCGTTCGACGAGGGCACGACTGGACGGCAGCTTTCCACCCACAGAGTAGCGGTCGAGCTCTTCTCTCAGCTGTTCCGCCAGTTCCGCGACACTGCTACGCTCTTGCATGAGAGTAGAGAATAGCGCTATCGCCGAAACCTCAGTAGCGGTGGGGGGTGACCGGGAAGACACCGGACCGCAGCCGCGCACCTCGGGAACCGGTGCCATCGCCGGCCCCCGGCCCACCCCGGGCGACCACCACGCCCCCGCCGCGCCCCCGCGCGGTCACCGCCTCCGCGCCGGCGGCACGCTGCAGGCAGCCCTCGGTGTCACCGCCTTCTCCCTCACCTTCCCCGCCACCGCCTGGGGCCTGGAGGGCTTCGGCCCCTGGTCACTCGTGGCCGTGCGCAGCGCCCTGGCCGCCGTCATCGCGGGCGTGTGTCTGCTGGCGCTTCGGGTCCCCCTGCCGGGCCGTCGGCACTGGGCGGGGCTCGCGGTCGTGGCCGCCGGTGTCGTGCTGGGCTTCCCGATGCTGACCACGCTCGCGCTGCGGACCTCCACCACCGCGCACGCCGCCGTCGTGGTCGGTCTGCTCCCGCTGACGACCGCCCTGTGCTCGGCGCTGCGCATGGGCACCCGTCCCTCGCGCACCTTCTGGACCGCCGCCCTTGCCGGAGCCGCCGCGGTGCTCGCGTTCACCGTGGCCCAGAGCGGCGGCTCCCTCACCACGGCCGACCTCTGTCTCTTCGGCGCCCTGCTGGTGTGCGCGGCCGGCTACACCGAGGGCGGCCGGCTGGCCCGGGTGATGCCCGGCTGGCAGGTCATCGGCTGGGCGCTGGTGCTCTGTCTGCCGCTGAGCGTGCCGGGCGCCCTTCTGGCCCTGTCGTACGAACCGGCGCAGCTGACCGCGCACAGCGTGGCCGGGCTGGTGTGGGTGGCGGCCGGGTCCCAGTTCCTGGGGCTCGTCGTCTGGTACCGGGGCATGGCGGCGATCGGCATACCGAAGGCCAGCCAGTTGCAGCTGGCGCAGCCGCTGCTCACACTGGTGTGGTCGGTGCTGCTCCTCGGCGAGCAGCTCACCCCGGCCGCGCCCCTGACGGCGGCCGCGGTACTGGTCTGCATCGCGGTCACCCAGCGCTCGTCCGCCTGAGCCCGTACGCGACCGGTGCAACCGGCGCCGCCCGCAACAGACTGCGGTCACGGACCGCCACTCCCGTGCGAGACGAGGAGGCCCCCGATGCAGGCAGCCAAAGGCGACACCCTGTTGGTGCACGGCAGGACCGTCGGGCACCACGACCGGACCGCGGAGGTCCTGGAGGTGCTCGGCCAGAACGGGAATCCGCCCTACCGGGTCAGGTTCGACGACGGGCACGAGGCGCTGATGTCCCCGGGCCCGGACACGGTCGTCCGTCACCTCGGGGACACCGAGTAGCGGGTCTTCGTCAGCGCGGTGGTTCCGCCGGCCGCTGGTAGTGGTCGGCGACCACGCGTGCCATCGCGCCGATCTTGTCGAGGCCGACTTCCTTGGCCGAGAAGAAGACGTGTCCGCGTGCCTCGGGAACGTCGCGGGCCAGGGTGAGGTGCCGCGAGAGTTCGGCCGGGTCCTGCCAGGACGCGGGCTGGGCCGGGTCGCCCGCTTTGTAGAGGGCCTCCCCGAGGTACAGCCGCGTCCCGCTGCCCCGGGCGGTCTCCGCCCACCAGGGCAGCAGCTTGGCGTAGTCGGCGGCGGTGAAGCCGATGTTCCAGTACAGCTGGGGGACGATGTAGTCGATCCAGTTCTCCCGGACCCATTTCCGGGTGTCCGCGTGCAGGTCGTCGTAGGTCTGCACGCCCGCCCGGGTGTCCGAGCCCGACGCGTCGGTCGCGGCGTTGCGCCACACGCCGAAGGGGCTGATCCCGAACTGGGTGCCGGGGCGGATCGCCTTGATCTGGGCCGCCGTCTCCCGCACCAGCAGGTCGATGTTGTCGCGCCGCCAGGCTGCCCGGTTGGGGAAGCTCGCCCCGTACCGGTCGTAGGCCGCGTCGTCGTCGAAGACCTGCCCGGCCACCGGGTACGGATAGAAGTAGTCGTCGAAGTGCACGGCGTCCACGGCGTACCTGCGTACGGCGTCGAGCATGGCCTTCTCCACGAAGGCGCGGACGGCGGGGATGCCGGGGTTGTAGTACAGCTTGCCGCCGTAGGGGACGACCCAGTCGGGGTTCTGCCTCGCCGGATGGGAGGCGACCAGCCGGCTCGGGTCGGTGTGGACGGCGACCCGGTACGGGTTGAACCAGGCGTGCAGTTCGAGGCCCCGGGCGTGCGCCTCCTGGACGGCCGTGCCCAGCGGGTCCCAGCCGGGGTCCTTGCCCTGGGTGCCGGTGAGGTACTGGGACCAGGGCTCGTGCGGGGAGGGCCAGAGGGCGTCGGCGCTGGGGCGGACCTGGAAGATCACCGCGTTGAGGCGGCGGTCCACCGCGGTGTCGAGGTGGGCGAGGAGTTCCGCGCGCTGTCGGGCGGCGGTCAGCCCGGCCTTCGAGGGCCAGTCCCGGTTGAGGACGGAGGCCAGCCACATGCCGCGCAGCTCGCCCTCGCCGGCCCTGCGGCGCGGGCTCGGCTCGCCGCCGGCGATGGCGGTGCCCGCCGCCACCCCGCCCGCCGCCACGACGGTCGCCGCGGCGGTCGCCCAGAAGGCCCGCCGTGACATCCGTGGCTTCCGATGCATCCTCGTACCTCCGCCTGCCGCGTCACGCGTGTCCGCCCCGGCGCGGACCGATCCCGGACCAGCCTTCCATGTGACACCCGGAATACTGATCAGTAGGCGTCGCGGGTAACGTGCAGGTTTGGCGCAGTCCCCCACCAGGGGTATCTGCCGGCCACGAAAACCACTGAAAGGGACGATGTGACGGACATCCCGGCGGGAGACATTGCACGCGTCGGAGTCGTGGGCTGCGGCCAGATGGGAGCGGGCATCGCCGAGGTGTGCGCCCGCGCCGGCCTGGACGTCAAGGTCGCCGAGACCACCGGCGAAGCCCTGGAGATCGGCCGTACCCGGCTGTTCAACTCCCTGTCCAAGGCCGCCGAGCGCGGCAAGATCACCGAGGCGGAGCGGGACGACACCCAGGCGCGCCTGAGCTTCACCACCGATCTCGGCGAGTTCGCCGACCGTGACCTCGTCATCGAGGCGGTCGTGGAGAACGAGCAGGTGAAGACGGAGATTTTCCAGGTGCTCGACCAGGTGGTGACCCGCCCGGACGCGATCCTCGCCTCCAACACCTCCTCGATCCCGCTGGTGAAGCTCGCGGTCGCCACCTCGCGGCCGGACCATGTCATCGGCATCCACTTCTTCAACCCGGCCCCGGTGCAGCAGCTCGTCGAGCTGATCCCGGCGCTGACCACCTCCGAGGGCACGCTCAGCCGGGCGCAGCTGTTCGCCGAGAAGGTGCTCGGCAAGCACGCCGTACGGGCCCAGGACCGCTCGGGCTTCGTCGTCAACGCGCTGCTGGTGCCGTACCTGCTCTCCGCGATCCGGATGTTCGAGTCGGGCATCGCGGGCCGCGAGGACATCGACAACGGCATGGAGCTGGGCTGCGCCCACCCGATGGGGCCGCTGAAGCTGTCCGACCTGATCGGCCTGGACACCATCGTCTCCATCGCCAACAGCATGTACGAGGAGTACAAGGAACCGCTGTACGCCGCTCCCCCGCTGCTGCAGCGCATGGTGGACGCGGGGCGGCTGGGCCGGAAGTCGGGGTCGGGCTTCTACGCCTACGCCTGATCCCCCGACCGCCCGACTACGCACGGTCAGTTCCCTTTCGCGCACGGGCCCGGCACCGGAGACGGTGCCGGGCCCGTCGTATTCACACACCGTGTGCGCGGTCCGCACGCATATGCCGTTCGCACACTCTCCCCACCCGCCCACCAGGCGAGTTGACTTCACGTGCGCATGCAAGGGATGGGACGACTACAGAAAGGAGCGGACTCGTGGCCATCGACCCCGAGCATCCCGTGCTCCACGGCGAACTCGCAGAGTTACGCCGCCGTCTGGACGTGGCACACGCGCGCGTCGAAGGCGGGCACACCCTGCTGAGCCACCGCGCCGAACAGACCGCCAAGGAGCTGGACGACCTGAGCGCGCGGGTCGTCGCCCTGGAACACGCCCGCTGGCCGCTGCCCGCGGTGGCGGCCCTCACGGCCCTGGGCGCCCTGGTGGTGTCCGTCTGGCAGGTGCTGGGCCGTTAGGGTCCCTCGGGCGGGACGCGCGGGAATTCAGGGCTTGGCGTCCTGCCCGAGTCGTAGATGGTGCAGCAGGAGCAGGGCGGCCGCCATGTTGGCGGCCGGGACCTCGCCGCGGGCGACCATGTCGGGGACGAGCTTGAGGGGAACCCATTCCCGACGGTCCGATTCGAAGTCGTCCACGGGGTGACCGACGTACGCCCCCTCGTCGGCCCAGTAGATGTGGTGCCGGGCGTCGGCGAGCCCGTTGGAGGGCTCGACACTCATCAGGTGGTGCAGGGGTCCCGGCCGCCATCCGGTCTCCTCCTCCAGTTCGCGGGCGGCCGCCTCGGCGATGGCTTCGCCGTCCTCGACGACGCCCGCCGCGAGCTCCCAGCCCCAGCTGTCGGTGATGAAGCGGTGCCGCCACAGGAGCAGCACCTCGTTCGCCTCGTTGACCACCGTGGCCACGGCGACAGGCCGCAGCCGTATCAGGAAGTGGTCGAGGTGCCGCCCGTCCGGCAGCGCCACATCCGCGAGATTGACGCTGAACCAGCGGTTCGAATACACAGTTTGTTCGCTCTGTTTCGTCCACTGCACGGTTCTGCCACCTTCCGCCGAGTAAGTGGCAATATCGCAGCAGAAGCTTGGTGACAGCAGGCGCACAGCCGGTGCACGGCCGCGCCCCGGGACGGTGTCAGAGCGGTACGCGCAGCGCCCCGTCGATGAGTTCGGCGGCCTCGGAGGTCCCCGCGCAGCCGCTGCGCACGAGGTGTTCGCGGACCGCCCGCAGTCTGTCACGCAGGCGCATGGACTCCATTCCGCGCGCCCGCTCGGCCATTTCGACGGCGGTGGCCACCGCCTTGTCCGCGTTGCCCTGTCGCAGTTCGATCTGGCTGAACATCGCGAGCCGGTGCACCCGCCCCCGGTCGTGCGCCGGGGTGTCGACGGCCGCCGCGGCGTGCTCCGCCGCGGCCGTCAGGTCACCGAGGCTGAGCAGTGCCTCCGCCACCTGTACGTTCACCAGGCCGGGTTGGACATAGCCGGTCTCATCGGGTTCGTACCCGCGCCGGATGCGCTCGGCGGCCTGCTCCGCCCGCCGGATGCAGGACAGCGCGCCCGTGCCGTCGCCCAGGTGCGCGTACGCCTTCGCCTGCATCGCGTACAGATCGGAGGCGAGCGCCGGAGTGATGTCAGTGCCGGCCGTGCGCAGGGCCGCCTCGGCGAAGGCCACGGCCTGCCGGTACTCCCGCATGAAGAGCGACTGGTTGACGAGGAGCGCGATCACATACGCCCCGAGTCCCCGGTCCCCACTGGCCTTGGCCAGCCGCAGCGCCTGGTGGAAGTAGCGCTGGGCCAGGCCGTGGGCGTCGGAGTCGTACGCGCAGATCCCGGCGATCGCGACCAACCCCCCGGTGGCCCGGTGCAGTTGGCGTCCGGTGGCGTCGGTGTAGCTGCCCCGCAGCAGCGGCGCGGCCTCGGCGTTGAGGAAGCCGACGATTCGGGTGCGGGTCGCGACGCCGCCGGCCTTGCGGTACAGCTGCTCGTAGTGCGTCCGGGCCGCGCGCAGCATCTCGATGTCGGCCATGCTGACGCGGTGCCGTCCGCCCCGGGAGACGTCGACGTCCTCCGGCGGGTTCTCCCACTCCCAGACGGGCATCACGGCGGGCGTCCCGGTGACGGCGGGGGCGCCGAGGACATGGGGGCGCTGCTGTTCGTCGGAGCGCCACAGGGCGGTGGCGCGCTCCACGAAACCGGAGAGCCCGGCACCGTGCGGGGAGGCGGCCTCGCCCGGCACGCCGAGCCCGATGTCGTCGAGGGTGACGGTCCGGCGCAGCCGCCCGGCGAGCACCTCACAGATCAGGTCGGGCACCTGTCCGCGCGGCCGCTGCCCCTTCAACCACCGTGCCACGGCGGTGTGTTCGTACCTCAGCGCCAGCCCCCGGGCCCGTCCCGCCTGGTTGACGTGGGCGGCGAGACCGGCGTGGGAGATACCGGCCTCGTCGAGGATCGCGTCGAGCAGGGTGTTGGGCTGCATGGAGGCCCTCCGGTGGCTCGGTGCCGGCGCATCGCAGCGTAGCGCCTCCCTCTTCACACGGGGTGTGACGGGAACGGCCGAATTCGGGCTGTGTGCGCGCTGTCGCAGAGAGTTTCGGACAGGTTGACTGGGATCCCTCGCCAAGAGGCCGGCCGGGCCGCCGGCTCCCCCTCGTACAGTGCGGTGGCCCTGCCGGGCGGAACGGGGACGACTACGGGGTGGGGGCGACTGGTGGGACGTCGACTGCGGGTCGTTGGTGGCTGGTCGCGCCCCGCGGCGGAGCCGCAGATTCATGCAGCGCCGCGCCCCTGAAGACAAGTGGGCGGTCGTTGCGGAGTACCAGTATCGCGATGTCGTCCTTGGGCCTTCCCGCCGTGTGGCGGAGGAGTTGCGTGAAGACGGCTCGGAGTACCGACTGGGGAGCGATGGGACGGCCGCGTACGGCTTCCCTCAGCGCGACCGTCAGAGGAAAGAAACGCCCTTGGCTGTCCCTCGCGTCCTCCACGCCGTCCGTGTGGAGGAACAGGGCCTCGCCGGGGAGGAGTTGGCCGCAGGCGGTGACCGGGAGTTCGGCGGGGAGCGGGAAGAGGCCTAGCGGGGGCAGCGGGTCGGCGCGGGCGAGGGGTACCGCTCGGTCGACGCCGAGCAGGTAGGGCCAGGGATGGCCGCAGTTGAGGGCGTGGAGTTCGCCGTCGGGGCTGATCTCCAGCAGGAGGACGGTGACGAAGTCCTCGGTGTCCTCGGTGCGGGCGCGGTCCCGGAGGTGGCGGGCGAGGGCGCGGTCGAGGCGGGCGAGGACTCCGGCGAGTTCGGCCTCGTCGTGGACGGCCTCGCGGAAGCTGCCGAGGACGGCGGCGACGGTCCCGATCGCGGCGAGCCCGTGACCGCGTACGTCGCCCATCACCACCCGTACACCGTGCTCGGTGGCGATCACCTCGTACAGGTCGCCGCCGACGGTCGCGCCCCGGTCGGCGGAGAGCTGGGCGACGGCGGTGGCGAGCCCGTCGATCCGTGCGGGCAGCGGCCTGAGCAGCACGCTCTGCGCGACGCCGGCGACCTCGCGCGCCTGCCGCACTTCCCGCAGCATCCTCCGTCTGACGTGGAGCATCAGCCCGGTGCCGGCGGCGAGGACCACGGCACCCCCGACGATCCCGGCGCCGAACCGGCCGGAGAGACGGCGCCCCCGGGACCACGCCCGACGAGGGGCCCCAGCCCTGTTTCGAATCATGCCGTTGGCCCCCCATCAGGCCCGGACAGCGCGTAAGGCCCAGAAAGGCCGGTCCGATTCTGTCCACAGAGCGCCCGGATGGGGGCGATCACTCACCATTGTCACCCGAATGAGTGAGGTGACCACAACGGGGGGCATGGGGGGGCATCAGGGCTCGCCCCCCATGCCCCCCAGGGGCGCGGGGAACTGCGCAGCGAGCCACGAACGACCCGCGGCCGCCGTACGAACCGCAGTCCCCCACCCCTCAGGTGCCCTAACTACGCAGCACGGCCCCCGTGCGCTCGCCCGCGAGGGCGACCGCCGCGTCCCGGGCCGCCGACGCCTCGTCCACGGTCAGCGTGCGGTCCGCGGCCCGGAAGCGCAGCGCGTACGCCAGCGACTTCCGCCCGTCGCCCAGCTGCTCCGCGTTCTCGTAGACGTCGAACAGCCGGATGCCCTCCAGGAGTTCACCCGCGCCCTCACGCAGCGCGGCCTCCACGTCGGCGTGCGGCACGAACGCGTCGACGACGAGCGCGACGTCCTGCGTGGCGACAGGGAACGTGGAGATGCTCGGCGCCTGCGGGCTGCTGCCCCCCACCTGCTCAAGGGCGTCCAGGTCGATCTCCATCGCGGCCGTCCTGGCCGGCAGCCCGAGCGCCTTGAGGACACGCGGGTGCAGCTCACCGGCGTGGCCGACGACCCGCTCGGTGCCGTCGGCGACGACCACGAACTCGGCGCAGCGCCCCGGGTGCCACGGCCCGTACTGGCCCTTGCGGACGACCAGTTCGGCACCGGCCTCGCGGGCGACCGCGCGACCCGCCTCGACGGTGTCGGCCCAGTCGGCCGGGCGGCCCCTGCCCCACCAGCCGGCCTGCTCGCGGGCCCCGGCGACGACGACGGCGGCGTGGCGCGGCTGTTCGGGCAGCGCGGCGTTGAGCGTCGCGATCTCCTCGTCGGTGGGCCGGCGATCCACCGGCAGCGCGACGGCGACACGCTGCTCCGCACGGGGGAGGAAGACCAGGCCGGTCTCGAACAGGGCGAGGTCGTGCGTGCCCCGGCCGTCGTTGCGCCGCAGCGCACCCAGCAGACCCGGCAGCAGCGAGGTCCGCAGCGCGGGCTCCTCGTCGTTGAGCGGGTTGGTGAGTTTCACGACGCGGCGGGCCGGGTCGTCCGCCTCCAGACCGAGCTGGTCGAAGACCTGCTCGCCGATGAACGGGTAGTTCGGTGCCTCGACGTAACCGGCTCCGGCCAGCGCCCGGCCGACCCTGCGGTGCAGCCGCTGCCGGTGGGTGAGGCCACGGCCCGAGGGGGGCTTGGGGAGCGTGGAGGGCAGGTTCTCGTAGCCCTCCAGACGGATGACCTCCTCGGCGAGGTCGTTGATCTCGGCGAGGTCGGGCCGCCAGGACGGCACGGTGACGAGCAGCTCGTCCTGGCCGTAGACGTCGCAGCCCACCTCCTGGAGACGGCGTACGACGGTCTCGCGGCCGTACACGACGCCCGCGACGCTGTCCGGGTGGTCCGCCGGCATGGTGATGGTGTGTGGCGCGGACGGGGTGGTCACCTCGGTGACGCCCGCGTCGGCCGTGCCGCCGGCCAGGAGCACCAGCAGGTCGACGGTGCGCTGGGCGGCGGCCGCCGCGGCCAGCGGGTCGACGCCCCGCTCGAAGCGGCGGGAGGCCTCCGACGACAGCTTGTGCCGGCGGGCCGTGCGCGCGATGGCGACCTGATCGAAGTGGGCGGCCTCGATGACGACGTCCGTGGACGCGTTCCCGCCGTTCTCGGTGGCGTCGTGGTCCGCGATCTCCGTGTCGGCGCCGCCCATGACACCGGCGAGGCCGATGGGGCCGCGCTCGTCGGTGATCACCAGGTCCTCGGCGTGCAGGGTACGCGTGGTGCCGTCGAGGGTGACGATCTTCTCGCCCTCCTCGGCCCGGCGCACACCGATCGTGCCCTGGACGAGGGAGCGGTCGTAGGCGTGCAGCGGCTGGCCCAGCTCCATCATCACGTAGTTGGTGATGTCGACGGCGAGCGAGATCGGGCGCATGCCGACCTTCTGCAGCCGGCGCTTGAGCCAGATCGGGGAGCGCGCCTCGGGGTCGAGACCGGTGACGGTGCGGGCGGTGAAGCGGTCGCAGCCGAGCGGGTCGGAGACCTGGACGGGGTGCCCGAACGCGTTCGGGCCGGGGACGTCGAGGAGGGCGGGGTCGCGCAGCGGCAGGCCGTAGGCGATGGCGGTCTCGCGGGCGACGCCCCGGATCGACAGGCAGTCGCCGCGGTTGGCGGTGACGGCGATGTCGAGGACCTCGTCGACGAGTTCGAGCAGCTCGATCGCGTCCTTGCCGACCTCGGTCTCCGGCGGCAGCACGATGATGCCCTTGGTGCCGTCGTCGCCCATGCCCAGTTCGTCGCTGGAGCAGATCATGCCGTGCGAGTTGCGGCCGTAGGTCTTGCGGGCGGAGATGGCGAAGCCGCCGGGCAGTTCGGCGCCGGGGAGGACGACCACGACCTTGTCGCCGACGGCGAAGTTGCGGGCGCCGCAGACGATCTCCTGCGGCTCCCCTGTGCCGTTGGCCGTGCCGACGTCGACGGTGCAGAAGCGGATGGGCTTCTTGAACTCCGTCAGCTCCTCGATGGTCAGCACCTGACCGACGACGAGGGGGCCCTTGAGGCCGTCGCCGAGCTGCTCGACCGTCTCGACCTCGAGTCCGGCGGAGATGAGCTTGGCCTGGACGTCACGGCCGGTCTGGGTGGCCGGCAGGTCGACGTACTCCCGCAGCCAGGAAAGCGGGACGCGCATCAGATCTCCATCCCGAACGGCCGGGTGAACCGGACGTCACCCTCGACCATGTCTCGCATGTCTTCGACGTTGTGGCGGAACATCAGCATTCGCTCGATGCCGAACCCGAAGGCGAATCCGCTGTACTTCTCGGGGTCGACGCCGCAGGCGGTGAGGACCTTGGGGTTGACCATGCCGCAGCCGCCGAGCTCGATCCAGCCTTCGCTGGAGCAGGTGCGGCAGGGACGGTCGGGGTTGCCGACGGACTCGCCGCGGCAGACGTAGCAGACCATGTCCATCTCGGCGGACGGCTCGGTGAACGGGAAGAAGTTCGGCCGCAGCCGGGTCTTCATCCCCTCGCCGAACAGCGCCTGGACCATGTGGTCCATGGTCCCCTTGAGGTCGGCCATGGTGAGGCCCTCGTCGACGGCCAGCAGCTCGACCTGACGGAAGACCGGGGTGTGCGTGGCGTCCAGCTCGTCGGTGCGGTAGACGACACCGGGACAGATCACGTAGACCGGCAGCTCACGGCTGAGCAGCGAGCGGATCTGCACGGGCGAGGTGTGGGTGCGCAGCACGACGCCGGACTCGGTGCCGCCCTCGGGCCCTTGCACGAAGAAGGTGTCGGCCTCGCCGCGGGCCGGGTGGTCCGGGCCGATGTTGAGCGCGTCGAAGTTGAACCACTCGGCCTCGACCTGCGGGCCCTCGGCGACCTCGTAGCCCATGGCCACGAAGACGTCCTCGATGCGCTCCGACAGGGTGGTGAGGGGGTGGCGGGCGCCGGCCGGTACGCGGTCGTACGGCAGGGTGACGTCCACGGCCTCCTCGACGAGCACCCGGGCGTCGCGCTCGGCCTCCAGCTCGCTCTGGCGGGCGGCGAGGCCCTTGTTCACCGCTCCCCGGGCCTGGCCGACGAGCTTGCCGGCGGCGGCCTTGGCCTGCGGGGGCAGCGCGCCGATCTCGCGGTTGGCGAGGGCCAGCGGGGAGGTGCCCCCGGTGTGGGCGACCTTGGCCTCCTGGAGCGCGTCGAGGGAGTCCGCGGCGGCGAAGGCGGCGAGCGCCTCGTCCCGCATGCGCTCGATCTCTTCCGGTTTCAAGGCCTCGACCTCTACAGGGTCGTACGACTTATTCGGTGCCGACATCTCTTCCCGTGCTTCCGATTGTCCCCCAGCTGACGCTGGGAGGTGCCCCCAGGCGGATGGTCCCCGTGACCGGCGCTCAGAGCCGTATGCAGGACACAAAGGTGCCAAAGGCCGAGTCTAACGGGGTGGAGGTGTTGCGAACGCGCCCGTGGTGCTCAGGCCAGGTAGGCCGGCGCCGCCACGGGCAACGTAAATCGGAACTCGGCACCGCCGCCGGGGGCGCGGCCGACGGTGATGGTGCCGCCGTGGGCTTCGACGATGCCCTTGACGATGTACAGCCCGAGGCCGGTGCCGCCGCGCTTGCTGCCCCGCCAGAAGCGGGTGAAGACGCGGTTCATGGACTCCTCCGGAATGCCACTGCCCTCGTCGCTCACCGTGACCGACGTGGCGGTGTCCTCGCCCTCCCGGGGGGACGCTGTGGCCGTGACGTCAATAGTGACGGTTCCCTCGCCGTGCCGCACCGCATTTTCCAGCAGGTTGCTCAGCACCTGGTCGATCTTGTCCGGGTCGGCCCAGAGATCGGGCAGCGGCTGCTCGATCCGCAGCAGGAACCGGTCTGCGGGCTGTCCGGCGGCGACGTAGGCCTGGATGTGCCGTCCGACGGCAGCCCCGATGTCGACGGGCTGCCTGCGTACTTCGAGCCGCCCCGAGTCGATCCGCGAGATGTCGAGCAGCTCGGCGATGAGCCGGGTGACCCGGTTGGCGTCGGCGTCGACGGTCTCCAGCATGAGCTTCTTCTGGTCGTCCGTGAACCGCTCCCACTTGGCGAGCAGCGTCGCGGTGAACCCCTTGACCGACGTCAGGGGTGAGCGCAGTTCGTGCGCCACGGTGGCGATCAGCTCCGCGTGACTGCGCTCGGTGCGGCGCCGGGCCTCGGTGTCCCGCAGCGAGACGACGACCCGGCGGACGGGTCCGGTGGGTTCGCTGCGGATGTAGCGGGCCGATACGAGGATCTCGCGTGCCCCGGGCAGCAGCAGGTTCCGCTCGGGCTGTCCGACCCGGATGGCGAGCCCCCCGTACGGGTCCGTCAGCTGCCACCAGCGGCGGCCTTCGAGGTCTTCTAAGGGGAGGGCCCATTCGAGGGGGCGGCCGAGGGCGTCGGCGGCGGGGGTGGCGGTGATCCGGGCTGCGGCGGCGTTGAAGCAGATCACGCGGCCGCTCTCGTCGGCCACGACCAGTCCGTCGGGGAGGTCGTCGGGGTCGATGCCCAGTTCGGCGAGATCACCCTGCCGGGCCGCGGATGTGGCGCGCACGTCCCGTGCCACCGGTGTGCCGCTGGTGCCGACCCTCATCCCCGTACCCCACCTCTCGCGTTGTGCAGTGGGCCCCCGAGCCCGTCACCCTACTAGCTGGGCGTGACGGTGCGGCACCCTCCGAAGGCGCGCTGTGCACGGGCGGACGCGTAGAGACATACGGCGGCGGCGGTCGCCAGGTTCAGGCTCT
Source organism: Streptomyces sp. MB09-02B (assembly GCF_033794485.1). Taxonomy (NCBI): domain Bacteria; kingdom Bacillati; phylum Actinomycetota; class Actinomycetes; order Kitasatosporales; family Streptomycetaceae; genus Streptomyces; species Streptomyces sp. MB09-02B. Next base: position 6,536 of record NZ_JARGEE010000092.1, on the reverse strand, counting down.
CCGCCTTTCCGTGGATCGGTACGCGGACGACGGCGTCGGCCAGCGCCCGGGTCTCCTCGGGCAGCCCCCAGGCCTCGTTGCCGAACACCCAGGCGGTGGGCCCGCCCATGGCGCCCTTGTCGAGTTCGTCGTCGAGGTCGTCCTGTCCCGCGCCGTCGGCGGCGAGGACGCGTACGCCGATGCCCTTGAGTCCCGCGACGGCCTCTTCCACGGGCACGCCTACGGCCACCGGCAGATGGAACAGCGACCCGACGGAGGCGCGCACGGCCTTGGGGTTGTAGAGGTCCACGGAGGCGTCGGTGAGCACGACGGCCTCCGCTCCGGCGGCGTCGGCGCACCGCAGGACGGTGCCGGCGTTGCCGGGGTCGCGGACATGGGCGAGGACGGCGACGAGCGTCGGCCGCGCGGCGAGGATCTCGTCGAAGGGGGTGTCGAGGAAGCGGCAGATCCCGACGAGGCCCTGCGGGGTGACGGTGGTGGAGATGTCGGCGATGACGGCCTCGTCGGCGAGGTGGACGCGGGCGCCGGCGGCGCGGGCGTCTCCGACGATGTCGGCGTAGCGCTCCGCGGCGTCGGGCGTGGCGAACAGCTCGACCAGGGTGGGTGTGCCGTTCGCCCGGTGCCCGGCGGCCTCCCGTACGGCTTGCGGTCCCTCCGCGAGGAACAGCCGGTCCTTGCCCCGGAAGTTCCGCTTCGCCAGCCGGCGGGCCGCGGCGACGCGGGCGGACCGGGGGGAGATCAACTCGGGGACGGCGGGCATGGGTCACCTTTGGATCGGAGAGCTCGGGGGGTTCGGTACGTCAGCGAGTGCGGGCCGGTGGGGCTTCTCGCGCAGTTCCCCGCGTCCCCCTGCGGGCCTGAAAAGACCACGGCCCTGCGGGCCTGAAAAGCACGGGGCGCAGCCCCTGCTTTTCGGGGGGCGCGGGGAACTGCGCGAGAAGCCCCACCGGAGGCGCACCCGACGACGCACCCCAAAAAACCCGGGCCCACAGGCATCTTGCACCTGCGGGCCCGGGTCATACGCGGCTCAGGCCGGCGCGAGCGTCACGCCGCCTTGGGCGCGTTGACGTCCGCCGGCAGCGCCTTCTGCGCGACCTCGACCAGCGCGGCGAACGCGGGCGCGTCGTTGACGGCCAGCTCCGCGAGGATCTTGCGGTCGACCTCGATGTTCGCGGCCTTCAGACCCTGGATGAGGCGGTTGTACGTCATGCCGTTCTGGCGGGCCGCAGCGTTGATGCGCTGGATCCACAGCTGACGGAAGTCGCCCTTGCGCTTCTTGCGGTCGTTGTAGTTGTAGACCAGCGAGTGGGTGACCTGCTCCTTGGCCTTGCGGTACAGGCGCGAACGCTGACCGCGGTAGCCGGAGGCCTGCTCGAGGATCGCCCGGCGCTTCTTGTGGGCGTTGACTGCCCGCTTGACGCGTGCCACTTTTTAACTCCTTGTAGCGGGGCCGTGGTTGTCGTCACACGACCCGAAATCGATGGGGTCCCGGTCCTGACGTACGACGCTCACGAGGGGCGCCGTGTACGTCACTTGCCGAGAAGCTTCTTGATCTTCGCGGCGTCGCCCGGGGCCATCTCGGCGTTGCCGGTGAGGCGACGCGTCACGCGGGACGACTTGTGCTCGAGCAGGTGGCGCTTGCCGGCGCGCTCGCGGAGCACCTTGCCGGAGCCGGTGATCTTGAAGCGCTTGCTGGCACCGCTGTGCGACTTGTTCTTCGGCATAGCGCCGTTCTCTCCTCGTCAGTGGCGCTCCGGTGCCCGGTCGCTAAACCGGGCACGACGGAACGTCATTTCTATCGGTTGACACCCTGGACAGGTGTCCAGGGCTTCCCCCGGACTCGCGTCCCGGGGACTTACGCCTCGGCAGGCTCCTCGGCCGGCGCCTCGGCTTCGACGTGCTCCACGTCGGAGTGCTCGGCGTCGGCGGCGTTCTGCGACTTGCCGGGGTTGGCCTTCGCTTCCGCCTTCCGGGCTTCCTGCGCCTGACGGGCCTCGGCCATCGCCTCGGTCTTCTTCTTGTGCGGACCGAGGACCATGATCATGTTTCGGCCGTCCTGCTTCGGGTTCGACTCGACGAACCCGAGGTCCTCGACGTCCGACGCGAGACGCTGCAGCAGTCGGTAGCCCAGCTCGGGCCGGGACTGCTCGCGACCACGGAACATGATCGTGATCTTGACCTTGTCGCCCTGCTTGAGGAACCGGACGACGTGACCCTTCTTGGTGTCATAGTCGTGCGGGTCGATCTTCGGCCGGAGCTTCATCTCCTTGATGACCGTGTGCGCCTGGTTCTTGCGCGCCTCACGGGCCTTCATGGCCGACTCGTACTTGAACTTCCCGTAGTCCATGAGCTTGCAGACCGGCGGACGGGCGTTCGCGGCCACCTCGACGAGGTCGAGGTCGTACTCCTGCGCAAGCTCCAGGGCCTTGGCAAGCGGAACAATTCCGACCTGCTCGCCGCTGGGACCGACAAGTCGCACCTCGGGAACGCGAATCCGGTCGTTGATGCGGGGCTCGGCGCTGATGGATCCTCCTCGGTAGCACCACACGACGGTCTGGCGGACCGCCGCGTCATGTCTGGTTGACATCAGGACCAACCACCGGGAGCCATGAAAAATGCCCCTGACGGAACACAGGCGGGGCTCCATGAACTGCCGGAGCACCGCCGCGGGTGTGCCGCGGGGCGCAATATCGGACGACTCCACCGTCCGTACGGAACGGTGGGGGCCGTCTGACCGGTGACCTGCCGTCCCTGAGGACAGTCAGGTGGGAGTGCGGAGCCTCCACTTGCGGGCCGGGCACACAGGTGTCCAGCCGGTCTTTGACACCACCATACCGGGTTCAAACCTGACGTGCCAATCGGGCTGCGGCGGACTCCCGCAGGTCGGGAGGTACGCGCCGGGGCCTATCGTGTGGGGCATGAGTGAGACCCCTCCTGAGAACCCCGACTTCGACTCGATGACCCGCGACATCGCCGAGGTCCCCGCGGTCGAGGTGATCGTGACGGTCGCCGTCAACCTGATGAGCGCCGCCGCGGTGAAGCTCGGTCTGACCGAGGAGGGCGACAAGTACAAGGACCTGGACGAGGCCCGCAAGTTGGTCACCGCCCTCGCCGGTCTGCTGGACGCGTCCGCGACCGAGATCAGCTCGTTCCACGCGGCCCCGCTGCGCGACGGCCTGAAGTCGCTGCAGCTGGCGTTCCGCGAGGCGTCGCTCGTCCCGGACGAGCCGGGCCAGGGCCCGGGCGAGAAGTACACGGGCCCGATCTACGGCTAGCCCCCTTCAGGGCCGTAGTCGACGGCTACGCCCGTACGTACAAGGGCTCGCCCGGTGGTGTCGCCCCGGCCGGCAGCAGTGCCAGGTCGAGGCCGCGCACCAGGCGGGCCCTCAGTGTCTCGTCGGCGGCGAGGCGCCCGGCGACGGACCGCGCGGTCTCGGCCGGGGGCGCGGTCGCGTCGATGACCAGGGCCAGGGTGCCGTCGGCCTGGCCGGGGCCGAGGTGGGCACGGAGCACGGCCGGCTCGGCGGCGACGGCGGAACGTACGGCGTCGCGGACCGCGGGGTCGGCGAGCGGGTCGGTGGTGGTGCGTCCCTCGGCGAGCGCGAGCAGGGCGCGGCCGGTCAGCTCGTAGGGGACGGGGCCGGCCAGGTCGAGGACGATCGTGTCGGCCTTCTCGTGCGCGGCGGCCTGCAGGGCCTGGTGCAGCGGTACGGCGACGGGGCGGGCGGCGGGGTCCCAGCGGGCGAGGCTGTCCGTGGAGGTGAAGGCGGGCAGGGCGGTGCGGCCGCCGGCCTTGAGGGTGGGCACGGCCATGTCGCTGGTCTTCTCGCGGCGCAGCCCGTTCTCGTCCGTTTCCACCTCGCCGAGCACGGCCACGACGGGCACGAGCAGTCGGGCGCCCTTGAGCGCTTCGAGGACGGGGCCCACGGCGGTCCGGTCCTCGGCCCAGGCGGCGAGAGCGGCGCTCAGCCGGGGGTCGGCGGAGCCGTCGTCGTCGGAGAAGCCGGGGTCGGGAATGTTCTTGTTCGCCACGGTCGTCGACCCTATCGGGGGAAGTAGCCCGGGCGATCGGCAGGGCGGCGGGCGGGAAACCTGCCCGTCACCTCCCTCACGGTTTTCTCAGCCATCCCTGACGAGCATTTAACAAGCGCCTCACCACACGCACAGTGCGGCCCAGAACCATCGCGGCATGCCCCGTCGCAGAGCCCGTCGCCGCGCCCGTACGTCCGGGCGCCGTCCCCTCCTCCACCTCGCGCTCGCCTCTCTCGTCCTGGTGGGCGGCACGGGCGTCGGGACGGTGTTCATGCGGGCTCAGGCGCAGGACCGCAGTGCCTCGGCCGTATCGTCGTCGGGGCCGTCGGTACCCTCGTCGACGGCCGGTGAGGAGGCTTCGGTGACGGCCGGTGAGGAGGCTTCGGTGGAACCGGTGGCGGTGCCCGAGGTGGATCGCGACGAACTGCTCGCGACGGCCATGGCGGAGGTGACCGTCGAGGACGGGGCCGCGATCTCCGTCGCTGTGCTCGACATGGCCTCCGGGGACTCGGCGGCGTACGGGGACGCCCGGTTCGACACCGCGAGCATCGTCAAGCTGAACATCCTGGCGGCGCTGCTGCTCCAGGCGCAGGACGCGGACCGCCGGCTCACCGCGCAGGAGCGGACGTACGCCTCGGTGATGATCCGCGACAGCGACAACGGCTCCGCGACGGCGCTGTGGAGGGCCATCGGGCAGGCGGCCGGCCTGGACGCGGCGAACGAGCGGTTCGGGCTGACGGCGACCGAGGGCGGCGACGGGCTGTACTGGGGGCTCACCCGGACCACGGCGGCCGATCAACTCGTCCTGCTGCGGCAGGTGTTCGGGGACGACGGCACCTCCGAGCTGAGCGCGGCCTCAAGGGCGTACGTCCAGGATTTGATGGGGCGGATCGCCGAGGGCCAGGACTGGGGTGTCTCGGCGGCGGCGACGGGTGGGGCCTCGGGGTCCGGCTTCGCCCTGAAGAACGGGTGGCTGCCCCGTACCGCCACCGGGTTGTGGGACATCAACAGCGTCGGCCGGGTCGCGGCGGACGGGCGGGAGTATCTGGTCGCCGTGGTGTCCGACGGTCACACGACGAAGGCGAAGGGGATCTCGTCGGTCGAGGCGGCGGCGAAGGCGGCGGTGTCGGTCTTCGCGGGCACGGAGGACACGGCCGGTACGGAGGACGCGGCGGGTACGGCGGGGGTGGCGGACGCGGCGGGGGCGGCGGGTGCGGCGGAGGCGGCGGGGGTGGCCACCGGCTCGTAGGCGCGGGCGTCAGACGATGAACTCGTCGGGGCGGCCGCGGCCCCGGCCGCGCCAGATCAGTACCGCCGTGATCAGCAGGACCACGCCGAGGCCGCCCGCGGCGGGGGCCGTCCAGCCGTCGGTCGGATCCTCCTCCTCGACCGGGTCCGGGCCCGAGCCGAAGTACCGGCCGCCGTACGAGGCGGCCTTGAGGTCGTCCGGTTCGAGCTTGCCGCCCTCCTCGACGGCGGCGGCCGGGTCGACGAACCCGAAGCCTCTGGAGTCGTCGCGGCCGCCGACCGGTGCTTCGCGCGCGGTCTCCTCCAGGAGGCGTTTGACCTGCGCGGGGGTCAGGCCCGGGTGGGCCGCCCTGACGAGGGCGACGGCGCCGGAGACGAAGGCCGCGGCGGCGCTGGTGCCCCAGCCCTCGTAGTACTTGCGGTCCGGGTCGGCGATGACGACGTCCATGCCGGGGGCGCTCACGGTGGCGTACCAGCGGCGGGTGGAGAACGGGGCGCGGTCGCCGTCCTCGTCGACCGCGGTCACGGCTATCACGCCCGGGTAGGCCGCCGGGTAGGAGACGTGGTCGCCCTTCTCGCCGCCGTTGCCGGCGGAGGCGACGACGATCGATCCCTTCGCCAGGGCGTACTGGACGGCGGCGTCCTCGGAGGGTTCCGGGTGGGCGGACTCGGAGTCGTCGCCGAGGGAGAGGTTGATGACGTCGACGCCCTGGTCGGCGGCCCAGCGGATGCCGTCGGCGAGGGCGTTGCCACGGGTGCTGCGGGCCTTGGAGCGGGACGGGTCGCCGTCCTCGAGGATCACGCGGACGGGCAGGATCTTGGCCTCGGGGGCGATGCCGAGGACGCCTTCGGAGCGGTTCACGCCGTGTCCGTGGCCGGCGATGATGCCGGCCATGGCGGTGCCGTGGCGGGCCCAGGAGCGGTCGCCGCGCGAGGCCCCGAAGCCGACCATGTCCTTCGTCGGCAGGACGTTGCCGGCTAGGTCGGGATGTTCGTCGTCGACGCCCGTGTCGAGCACGGCGACGGTGATCCCGGCGCCCTTCGTCGTACGCCAGGCCTCCTGCGTGCGCATGGCGTCCAACGCCCACTGCTGGTCCCGGATGCCGTCGGCATGCGCGGCGGTGGACGGCAGGAGCGCCAGGGAGGCGGCGAGGGGGACGCTGAGAAGACCGGACCGCAGACCGGACCGCAGACGCCGGCGCGCGCCGCGCCGAACGGCCTCGGCGGCACGGGGGGGCGCGGGGGCGGTACGCGCG